>CAYYZZ010000213.1:0-4938 GCA_964476235.1 uncultured Streptomycetaceae bacterium
GGCTGCTAACAGCAAAACCGCCCGAGGATTTCGAATGAAACCCAACATAACGACCCCTATTGGCCTGCGATGGGCACGCGCGTTGGCTGGAAATGAGGTTTTCACCGCCTGTTACTTCCGTCTTCGTGCGGGCGGTTTTGCATCAGGAGTTTGTCCGACCTAAGTCCGACAAACTCCTAGTACCATGAAACGATGAAAACTTTCACACGATGGCCGCTGCAGGTAATCGTGCTTGCCCTGCTGCTCGGCGCCGCGATCGGAAGCGTGTCTGCGCAGGGCGACGCGAAGCGCGGTGAATATCTCACCAAGGCCGGTGGTTGCCTGGGTTGTCACACCGAGAACAAGGAGGGCGCCGTCCCTTATGCAGGCGGCCGTGCGTTGAAGACGCCGTTCGGCACATTCTTCGGCCCGAACATCACCCCGCATCCGCAGGCCGGCATCGGGCGCTGGACCGAGGCCGATTTCAGCCGCGCGATGCGCCACGGACAGCGCCCGGACGGCGCCAATTACTTCCCGGCATTCCCCTACCCGTCGTTCACGAAGATTAAGAACAGCGATCTGCGCGACCTCTGGGCTTACTTGCGCACGCTGCCGCAGAGCAGCCAGGCGAGCCGCGAGCACGACCTATGGTTTTTCTTCGGCTGGCGCTCCCTCGTCACCGTCTGGAAGTGGTTTTTCTTCACGCCCGGCCCCTTCATGAACATCCCGGGCGCTGCCGAGCTGGTCAATCGCGGCGCTTACCTGGTCCAGGCGCTCGGGCATTGCGGCGAATGCCATACGCCGCGCAACTTCCTGGGCGGGCCGAAAAGCAACCGCTTCCTCGCCGGGGGCAAGACACCCGAAGGCAAGGACGTTTCGAACCTGACGCCGACGCGGCTCAAGAAGAAGTGGAGCGACAAGGACCTGACGGACTTCCTGGTGACCGGCACTCTGCCGGACGGCGACGTTCCCGCCGAGGCGATGGGCGAAGTGATCCGCAACACCACCAGCCAGCTGACGCCGCAGGATCTCGCGGCGATAATCGCCTACCTGCGCACGCTTCCGCCGCTGCCCGAGTAACCCCGCCGACTCTCACCCGCCGCGCGTTGAACGGCGAACTGGCGCGTCCGTTCGAACGCGCGGGGTTGAACGGCGCGCTTGCGTCCGGTTCAACCTTCGTACTTGAACGACAGACTGACCCGTGCCCGGTAGGCGACGACCTTGCCGCCTTCGATCACCAGGTCGGTTTTAGTCACTTCCGCCACCCGCAGGTCGCGTATCGAACGCGCCGCCACTTCCACTGCATTGCGCGCGGCATCCTCCCATGAACTCCTGCTGGTGCCGACCAGCTCGGTGACGCGGTAGATGCTGCCCTTCGCTTTGCCCTTGGCCATGGTCTCCTCCTGTGGTTGGAGTCACGCGCCGCGATGAAGACATCACACGCAGCGCCGTGACCAATCCATCATACACCCGGCCGGGAAACCGGCAGGGGACGCGCCGAAGTCAGTTACGGGATACAGCCGCTATGCCGGAGTCGGCCAGCGTCTTGAGCGTCACGTAATCCGTCTTGCCGCTGCCGAGGAGCGGGAGCGTGGCGACGCGAACCACGCGCCGCGCGACCGCGAGGTCCTGCGCGCCGAGCTCGCGCGCCGCTTTCTGGAGCGCAATGCGGTCGAGCCTCGGGTCGGTGGTGAAGAGCACCGTGCTCTCGCCCGACTGCGAGACCAGCTCCAGCGCCGCGGCATGATGATGGCCGGGCGAGGCGTGCCGGGCGATGCGCTCCACGACTTCGAGCGAAATCATCTCGCCCGCGATCTTGGCGAAACGCTTGACGCGTCCGTGTATGGTGACGAAACCCTCCTCGTCCAGTTCCACCACGTCGCCGGTGTTGTACCAGCCCTCGCCCACCTCGGAGCGGGGCGGCTGCAGCGTCTCGGGCTGCTCGTACAGATAATAGCCGCGCATGACATTCGGCCCGCGCACGTGGAGTACGCCGCCACGCGCGATGCCAGGCACCGGCACGACGCGGTGCTCGATCCCGGGGAGGAGCCGTCCGACCGTGCCGGGCCGGTAGCACAACGGGGTATTGAGGCTCAGTACCGGCGCGCACTCGGTCGCCCCGTAGCCCTCCATGATGCGCAGGCCGAACTTGTTGAGCCAGAGGCTGGCCACTTCTGAATTGAGCTTCTCCGCGCCCGAGACCACCACGCGCACCTTGTGGAAATCGTAAGCGTGCGCCTGGCGCGCATAGTGCGCGAGGAAAGTGCTGGTGCCGAAGACATAGGTGCAGCCGCGCGTGTAAGCAAGCTCGGGTATCACGTGATAATGCAGCGGCGTCGTGTACAGGTACAGGCGCGCGCCCGAGAGCAGCGGCAGCAGCGTGCAGGCCGTCAGGGCGTACGCATGGTAGATCGGCAGCGAGCTCAGGAATTTGTCGTTGGGCCCGAAATCGATCACGGCGTCCATCTGGGCGATATTCGCCAAGATCGCGCGATGGCTCAGCGCAACCCCCTTGGGCCGCGCTTCCGACCCGGAAGTGAACAGTACGACCGCGGTCTCCTCCGGGTCGCGGCTGCGGATCACGCTGCGCGGCCGCCACAGCGCCCACCCCATCAGCCACAGCTTGTCGAGCAGGCCGAACCGGCTGCGCAAGTCCTCCAGGTACACGATGCGCACCGTGCTCAACGCGGCGATCGAGCTTCCCAGCTTCGCGACTTCGACAAATCGCCGGGACGTGATCAGCGTCTTGATGCCGGCGGCTATACAGGCGCTGCGCAATGCGTCGGGACCCGCCGTATAGTTGAGGAGAGCCGGCGTGCGCCGCATCGCGCCCAGGCCGAACAGCAGCGCGACGGTCGCAGCCAGGTTCGGCATCAGCACCCCGACGATTTCCCCCTCCCCGGCGATCTTGGTGCCCAGCCGCCCAAGCGCAAGGCTGGCCTTGATCAAATCGCCATACGTATGCTGGCGCTGGGTGTCCTCGAGGATGCGGGTGGAGCGGCCGTGCAGCGCCGCGGTGTCGAGCAGGGCCCCGAACAGCGTGGCTGACGGCCTTGAATCAAACATCATTTGCTGCATGATCCTCAGCATCGAGTCCGCCAGCAGGCGCCGCCGCTTTTTTCCCGGCAACGGCGAGGACGCTGGCAGTTGCCGCGCCTCGAGGATACGGATCGTGACCGCCGGGAACAGGCGCTTGGGGAACAGGCCGCCGACTGCGGCAAAACGCGTATACAACGTGCCCGTGATGCGCACCGGCACGATGCGGGCATTGCAGCGCGCGGCAATGACGGCGGCCGAGTCGTAGATCTTGGTCAAGCCGCCGGTGGGAGTCGCTGGCCCCTGAGGAAACACCACGACCGGCCGGCCGCGCTTGACCAGCCGTATCAGCCGTTTCAATGCGAGTGCGCGCGACGGACCGAGGATAACGTGTGGCACCCGGCGCATCAGCAGGCGCACCAGCGGATGGCGCAAGCCATCGCCCGCTACCGCTACCGTAACCGGCACCGGCAGAAACAGGCCCAGCAGCACCCCGTCCAGCATCGAATCGTGGTTGGCGACGATCAGCACCCGCCCATCACGCAGCTGAGACGCGTCCCCCTCGACCCGAATGCGATAAAGCCATCCCAGGACAAATCTAAAAAAACGGATTAGCACAAAGACTTACTCGTTATAGTTGATCCTGATTATCAGCTGCCGGGCATCGCAGCGTCAAACGGTTAGCGGATAATGAGCTGCCCGTGGCTGTTGCGCGGTACGCCACAGGGCAACCGGCCGTCGGTCGCCCAGTCCCTGCCGGCAGCTCGTTACCCTCTGTTTCTAAACTAAAAAGTTAAAATCTATCAAAATGTTAGATTTGATTTGTAAGGCAGTCTTAGCATTTAATCGACGTGTGACCTAGATCACACACGCGTTTTTCATTCATTTCTCTTCAGGGGAAAACCATCATGGAAATGCACATCCCGTCCGCGGTATTGGAAGCCCGTTATGTGCCCGCCTGCCAGCCTCTGGCGACCGGCATTGCGCTCAGTTTCTCGTCCCAACTGAGCGTGCAATACGACAAGGACGCGCGGGCCATCTGGTCGCGCTGGGCGCCGGAGCCGCGCCCCTGCTTCAATCCCGCGCTGCTCGCCGATATCCGCGCCTATTACGAGTTTCTCGCCGCCAGCAAGGCGCGGATCGATTGCTTCGGTGAGGAACACGATATCGAATACGTGGTGTTGGCCTCGGCCACGCACGGCGTGTTCAACCTGGGCGGCGACCTCGATCTCTTCAAGCAGCTGATCGATGTCCGCGACCGCCAGGGCCTGCTGCGCTACGGGCGCGCCTGCATCGACGTCCTCTACCGCAACTACATCGGGCACGACCTGCCCGTCACCACCGTCTCGCTGGTGCAGGGCGAATGCCTCGGCGGCGGGTTCGAGGCCGCGCTCTCGAGCGACGTCATCATCGCCGAGAGGAGCGCCAGGTTCGGCTTCCCCGAGATCATCTTCAACCTGTTTCCGGGCATGGGCGCCTACTCGTTCCTGGAGCGCCGCATCGGCCAGCGCGGCGCCGAGGACCTGATCACCAGCGGCAAGATTTACAGCGCCGAGGAAATGGCCACGCTCGGGGTCATCGACCGGGTGGCGGATGACGGCAACGGCGAGGCCGAGGTGGCCGCCCTGATCCGGCGCCGCGACCGCAGCCGCAACGGCCACTCCGCCCTGGCGGCGGCGCGGCGGCGCGTGCACCGCATCGAGTTCTCGGAACTGCTCGACATCGTGGAGATCTGGGTGGACAGCGCGTTGCGGCTCAACCCGCGCGACCTGAAGCTCATGCAGCGGCTGGTTTCGCGCCAGAACGGGCTGAATGAGTCCCACCAGATCCATTGAGGCTGGCCCCGCACCCGCGCCATACCCACGGCCTAGAGCCCCTAACATCATGAAACGCGCGATGCGCTGTCACGATTTTGGCTCAGGG
>CAYYZZ010000214.1:0-4934 GCA_964476235.1 uncultured Streptomycetaceae bacterium
TGCCGAGCTGGTCGTCGGGCCCCCATTTTCCCCAGTTCTTCACGCGTCCGGCCATGTTCTCGAGCGTTTGCAGCGTGACGTCCTGCCTCAGCGAGCGCTTCGGCACCATCTTCATCGGCAGCATCGGCTTGCCCATCATCAGCCCTCCATCGATTCCAGACTGCGGTTCCGGGTTCCTCACGCGTTCAGACGCGGCATCAGCCGCAGCGCGTTGTCGCGGTCGATCGCCCTCCGGTCGGCGGCGCTGAAACCGTGCTTCGCCAGCCCGCCGATCACTTCCGCGCCGTCGCGGAACGGAAAATCCGTGCCGTAGAGCACCTGCGACGGGGGGACGAGCTTGAGCAGCGCCAGCAGCGCGCCCTCGTGGTTGCCCTGCGCGGTGTCGTAGTAGAACTTCTGCAGCTCGTGCATCAGGCCGTTGGGCACCATCTCCCTGGCCTTCTTGTCATCGATCAGGTGCCGTTCGAAGCGCGACTTCAGGAACGGCGTGACGCCGCCGCTGTGGGAGAAGATCCAGCGGATGTCCGGGTACCTGGCGGCGCCGCCCTGGAATACCAGGCTGATCATCGTGCGGGTCGTGTCCACCGGACCTTCGATCGCGTTGATCGAGATCCAGGGCATGATCTTCGCGCAGCACGCCGGCGTGGTCGGATGCGTGTAGATCACGACCTTGCGGCGGTTGAGCTCCTCCAGTATCGGAAAGAAATCCGGATCGCCCAGCAATTTTCCGTTGTAGCTCGTCCACAGGTAGATGCCGTCGGCCTTGAGCATGTCGAGCGCGTACTCGATCTCCCGCAGGGACGCGTCGATATCCGGGAACGGGATCGAGGCGAACGAGCCGAAGCGGCCGGGGTGGTCGCGGTTGAGCCGCGCCGCGTATTCGTTCGCCTCGCGCGCGACCTTGGACCCCGTCTTCGGATCGCCTATCCACACCGGCATGCCCGGGTTGATGAGCGAGGTGATCGCGGTCGCGATGCCGCTCTTGTCCATGTCCTCGAGCGTGGCCTGGACCGACCACTTGGCATGGCCGCGCATCATGCCCTTGAGCGTCGCCGAGTAGCCCGGCGGGGCGATATGGTGGTGGACATCGATGCGGTGCGGCTTGCCGCCCGCCGCGCCGCCGCCGCCCGTCTGGCAGCCCGGCAACACCGCGCCCGCGCCGAGTGCCGCCAGCCCCGCCAGGAAAGTCCGCCGCGAAGCAAGCTCATTGCGCCTGATGTCGATTTTCATGCCGATCTCCTCCATTGAAAGTGGAAGTCATTATTCTTGGAAACGCACAGCCTAAACGGTTTGACTGGCCCAGTCACGAGTCACGATCCGCGAGTCACCCGGCTCAATCACCATGCGGAATCACCGGGTGTTCTGCAGCAGTAACAGCAGCCCTCCTGTTATGGCAATGCCGTTCAGCAGCATCAGCCGCAGCGAATTGCGCCGGGCCGGGTCCGTCGCGGTCCAGAAGCGGTGGAACAGCGCGTTGGCCACGACCGTGAACACGATCAGGCACAGGACGCCGATGTCGGCGTGCCAGCCGGCAAGGACCAGCGCGCAACCGGTGAACTGCAGCGCCATCCCGAACCAGAACGCCGCCGCGGGCAGCGGCACGCCGAACCCCGCCAGGCGATCGATGTGGTCCTTGATTCGCGCGGGCGTCAGGTTGCACAGCCCCGCGATAATGAAGAACCCCACGATCAGCAGCCTCCCTCCCGTGTCCAGCCATGAAGCGTCGGCATGAATCATAAGTGCGTGAATCGTGATTCGTGATTCGATTACCCAAGTTTGCAGCTTGCAGTGGGCAGTTTGCAGTTGCTGCCAACTGACGGCTGCCAACTGCCAACTCTAGATTCTCATCCCCCATCCCTCATCACGCCTTACCGGGAAAGGCTGTGCACGATCTGCCCGATCAGCAGCTTGCGGTCGACGCCCGGCTTGGGCCGGAACTTCTGCGGACGGCCGTTGAACACCTCGGCGACGTAGAGGTTGCCCTCGCTGTCCACGCTCATCTGGTGCACGCCCCAGAGCTGGCCGGGATACGCCCCGAACGTGCCCCAGCCGTGCAGCAGCCTGCCGCCAGAATCGTACTTGAGGATCTTCTGCGTCATGCCGTCGGACACAGCGACGTGGCCGTCTTTCGTCATCGCAACGTAGAACGGCGAGCGGATATCGTTCCATTCGTCGAGATACTTGCCGGAAAGATCGAAGATCTGGATGCGCGAATTGGAGCGGTCCGAGACGTAGACGCGCTGCTGGTCCACGTCGATCGCAATGCTGTGGACGAGGTTGAACTCGCCAGGCCCTTTGCCCGGCTTGCCCCACTCGAACAGGAATTTGCCGTCCTTGTCGTACTTGGCGACACGCGTGTTGACGTAACCGTCCGAAACATAGAAATCGCCGTTCGGCAGGAACGCGACGTCGGTCGGCCGGTTGAAGTGGTAGGGGTCGTTGCCGGGCTTGCCTTTCTCGCCCAGCACCATCACCAGCTTCGAGCCGTCGTTGGTGAACTTGAAGATCTGGTGCGCGCCGTCGTCCACCAGCCAGATGTGCCGCTCGCGATCGTAGGGGTTGATGGTGACGCGGTGCGGCCGGATGAACTTGTCGTCGTGCTGCCGCCACGATTCGACCAGCTTGCCGTTGCGGTCGAATACCATCAGGCAATTCTGCCAGCGCGGCTTGCCGCCGGTGGCCGGCGGGCGCGTGGGCAGCGCATTCGTGCCCGGCATGCCCTTCGCCGCCGGCAGCTCGCCGCGCCCGTACACGAACACGCGGTCGGGCGATTCGGCCCAGATGCCGGCGATGGAACCCCAGCTCCAGCCGTCGCTGTACAACGGCTGCGGCCAGTTGGCCACTACCTCGTACGGGCCGGTTTCATCCTCCCCGCCCTTTTGCTGCGCAACTGCGCAGGCCGCCAGCACGGCGGCCAGACCCAGCAATACGCTCCAACGCCGGACTCTCATGGTTTCCCCCTTGTCAGAAACAAAACGACCGCGCCATCCACGCATCCGTCAGCGTGGCGCGCACCGGTCTCCTCGAAGGAACTGCGGCTCGCGGTTTCTGAGTTGTCTGCCCGCTTACGCCGCTATCTTAACGCGACATCAGGTCCGCCGGCACCGCGAGGTCACTTTGCCTCCCGCCTTCTGCCTTCTGCCTTTTGCCTTGTGCCTTTCCCCTCATCCCTCATCCCTCATCCCTCATCCCTGCCCTGTGCTACGCTGGCGCAACCCTATCCAGGAGGAGGATGTCATGCGGCTCCCGCGCTGTCTTGCCCTGCTTCTTTGCTTCGCATGCTGCGCCGCAATGGCACAATCCTACCCATCGCGGCCGATCCGGATGATCGTGCCGCAGGCGCCCGGCAGCGCATCCGACACGGTGGCGCGCATCATCGCCGCCGAGCTCACCAGCCGGTTGAAGCAGCAGATCGTGGTGGACAACCGCCCTGGCGGCGCGCTGCTGCTGGGACTGGACCTGACCGCTAAAGCGCCCCCCGACGGCTACACCATCGGCTACGCCATGATCGGCGCGCTCGCGATCAGCCCCAACGTGGTGGCAAAGCCGCCGCTCAACGTGCTGAAGGACCTGCAACCGATCGCGCAGACGACCACCGGCCAGATGCTGCTCGCAACCACGCCGTCCTCGCCCTTCAAGAGCGTGCAGGAAGTGGTCGCCTACGCGAAGCAGAACCCGGACAAGTTGAACTACGCGTCCTCCGGCAACGGCACGCCGGGCCACGTCGGCTTCGAGCTGTTCAAGTTCATGACCGGCACGAATGTCGTGCACGTTCCGTACAAGGGCGGGGCGGCGGGCATCACCGACCTCATGGCGGGACGCGTGCAGCTGATGCTGGAGAGCACGAACTCGATCACGCCGTACGCGAAGGCGGGCCGGGTGCGCGGGCTCGCGGTGAGCGGGCCGAAGCGCTCGGAGGCACTGCCCGACGTGCCCACGATGGCGGAAGCGGGCGTGCCCGGCTACGAAGCGACGACATGGACCGGCATTGTCGCGCCGGTCGGCCTGCCGAAGCCCATCATCACGAGGCTCAATGCCGAGATCCAGGCGATGGTTGCCTCGCCCGCGTTCAGGGAAAAGGTCACGGCGATCGGCTCCGAGCCGATGAGCGGCTCGCCCGAGCAGTTTGCCGAGTTCATCCGCAAGGAGAACGCGAAGTGGGCCGACGTGATCAAGCGCGCCGGGGCGAAGATCGATTGACGCTCGGCCGGGTGAAGCGTGACGCGGTAATTCGTGACGCGATGATGCGTGACATGGTGGTGCGTGACATGATGAAACGTGACTCCTGCTTGAGGTTCAACGGTAGCGCGCGCATTGTCATGTCACGCCGTATCACGTCACGACGCACCGCGTCACGCAGTATCGCGTCACGCGTTATCCCATTGTGACGACCACCTTCCCCAGCTGCGCGTTGGTCTCGACGTAGGCCTTGGCGGCCGGCAGCTCGTCGAAGGGAAACACCTTGTCGATGACGGGCGTGATGCGGCCCTCGGCAAAGCCGGGCAGCAGGTCGCGGGCGAACCCGCGCATCGCCTCGGCGCGCTGAGGCGCGGGCAGCAGCGCGTTGGAAACCCCGAAGATCTGCAGCCGCTTGCCGTGCACCGTCTCGAGGTCGATCTCGGCATGGTGCTGGTCGTCGACGTAGCCGATGATCGCGATCCGCCCCTGGTTGGCAGCCGAGCGCACCAGGTCGGGGAACGCGCTGCCGCCGATGAGATTGAGCGCGAGATTGAAGCCCTTGCCGCCGGTCGCCTCCAGCACCTTGTCGGCGAAGCCGGTGCCGGATGCCTGAATGCCGACGTCGAGGCCGATACCCTTGAGCTTGTCGAGCTTCTCTTTCGAGCGCGAGAGGCCGAGCACCCTGGCCCCGAGATATTTTCCGATCTGCACGGCGATCACGCCCACGCCGGAGGCGGCGCCGGCGACGAGCAGCG
>CAYYZZ010000215.1:0-4906 GCA_964476235.1 uncultured Streptomycetaceae bacterium
GATCGCCACCGGGGTCTGCGATGCGGCGGTAGTGGGTGGCGTGGACACGCTGTGCCTCACCACGCTCCATGGCTTTCACTCGCTCGAGCTGACATCGCGCGGGCCCTGTCGCCCCTTCGATGTGGAGCGGGACGGTATCTCCATAGGCGAGGGAGCGGGCTACGCGCTGCTGGAACGCGCCGACGACCGGACCGGGGCGGGCGCCTTGCTGCTGCTCGGCATAGGGGAGAGCTCCGACGCCTACCACATGTCCACGCCGCATCCCGAAGGCCTCGGCGCGAGGCTGGCCATGCAGGGCGCGCTGCGCAGCGCGGGGCTTACGCCAGCGGACATCGATTACATCAACCTCCACGGTACCGCCACGCGCACCAACGACGCGGCCGAGGACCTGGCGGTGCGGGAGCTGTTCGGCACGGGCACGCCGTGCAGCTCGACCAAGGGCGCGACCGGGCACCTGCTCGGCGCCGCCGGAATCACGGAGGCGATCATTGCCATCCTTGCGATCGAGCACGATCTCATGCCCGGCAGCGCGAATACCCGTGCCGTGGATCCCGCCCTGAAGAGCCACTATCTGCTCGCGCAGCAGGAGGCGCGCGTCAGGCGCGCGCTGAGCAACTCGTTCGGGTTCGGCGGCAGCAATTGCAGCCTCGCGCTGGGTACGGCCGGCTGATGCGCGTCTTCTTGGAGGGGGTAGGCTTGGTCGGGCCGGGCCTGGGCGGGTGGGAAGACAGCCGCGCGGTGCTGGCAGGCAACGCGCCGTACCAACCCGGACCCACTGCTGTTGCCGCCAGCGAGCTGCTGCCTGCCGCAGAACGGCGCCGCGCCGGCATGCCGGTCAAGCTCGCTCTCGCGGCCGGGCGCGAGGCCCTGGTCGCCGCCGCCCGCGACGCCGGGAAAACGGCGACGGTATTCGCCTCATCGAGCGGCGATTGCGACAACGTGCACCACATGCTCGAAGCGCTTGCCACCCCGGCACGGCAGATCTCGCCGACCCGTTTTCACAATTCCGTGCATAACGCGCCAGCCGGGTACTGGAGCATCGCGACCCAGTGCCGAGCGCCGTCCACCAGCCTCGCCTGTCGCGACGCGAGCTTTGCCGCGGGCCTGCTGGAAGCCGCGTGCCAGGTAGCGGGTGACGGCGCAGCGGTCGCGCTGATCGCCTACGATCACCCGTACCCCGAGCCCTTGCACGCCGTGCGGCCTATCCTTGCGGCTTTCGGCATCGCGCTGGTGCTGGCCCCGAGCGCGACGGACCGTAGCATTGCGGTTTTAGACGTCACATTCGTTGCCCAGGAAACGGCCGCGACCCCGGTGGCGGTCCCCGGGCTCGAAGCGCTGAGGAACGGCGTTCCGGCGGCGCGCAGCCTGCCGCTGCTGACCGTGCTGGCGCGCGGCTCTTCCGAGACGGTGATCCTCGAATACGTTTCGGGGACGCACCTGCGCGTGGCGGTGGCGCCATGCGCCTGACGCGGGCGGAGATCGCCGGCCTGATCCCCCATGCCGGGGCCATGTGCCTGCTCGACGGTGTCGTTCACTGGGACGAGAACCGCATCCGGTGTGTGAGCCGCAGTCATCTCGATGCCGGCAATCCGCTGCGCGCCGGCGGACGGTTGCCCGCGGTGTGCGGGATCGAATACGCTGCGCAGGCGATGGCCATCCACGGCGGGCTGGCCGGCGGGACCCGCGCCAGGCCGCGCGCCGGTTATCTGGCGAGCGTGAGGAACATGGCGTGCCGGCGGGAGCGGCTGGACGACCTCGAGGGCGACCTGGTGGTCGAGGCCCAACGGCTGATGGGGGACGAGAATCGCGTGATCTACGAGTTCAGGCTCTGGGTAGGGGACGCGGAAGTGCTGAGCGGGCGTGCGGCCGTCGTGCTCGACTCTGCCGGGGTAACTAGAACGTAATTCAAAAACCCAAGAAGCAGAACTAACTCAAGATGAAGAGAGCGCTCGTCACGGGCGGCAGCGGCGGCATCGGCGCGGCCATCTGCCGGCGGCTTGCGGCCGACGGGCTGCACGTCACCGTGCACGCGAACCGTCGCCTGCAGGAGGCGGAGCGCCTGGCCGGGCAAATCACCGCCGCCGGCGGCGCCGCGCGCGCCGTGGCCTTCGACGTGACCGACCGCGCCCGGACCGCGGATGCGCTGGAAAAGATACTGGCCGATGGCGCCATCCAGGTCGTCGTCAATAACGCGGGGATACACGACGACGCGGTAATGCCGGCCATGAAGCCCGAGCAATGGTCGCGCGTGATCGACGTGTCCCTGAACGGGTTCTTCAACGTGACGCAGCCGTTGCTGCTGCCGATGATGGCCGGGCGGTGGGGGCGCGTCATCAGCATCTCGTCGGTCGCGGCGCTGACCGGCAACCGCGGCCAGGCCAATTACGCGGCGGCCAAGGCCGGGCTGCACGGCGCGACCAAGTCCCTCGCGATCGAGCTCGCCAGCCGCGGCATCACCGTGAATGCGGTTGCGCCGGGCATCATTGCCACTGCCATGAGCCAGGATGCGTTTCCCAGGGAAACGATCGAGCGGCTGGTGCCGATGAAGCGCGCCGGCACGCCGGAAGAGGTGGCCGGGCTGGTGGCGTTTCTCGCGTCGGACGCGGCCGGCTACATCTCCGGCCAGATCATCTCGATCAACGGCGCAATGATTTAAGAGCAGCTGTTAGCTATTAGCTATTAGCGGTTAGCTATTGGCTAAAAGCTAAAAGCCAAAAGCTGCCTCTCTATCGGCCGGCGAGGCGGCGGTTGAGCCTGCGCCCGAGGAGGAACGGCAGCCGCAGCAGGGATTCCACTAACAGCCGCACGTGCATACAGAACAGGACCACGTTGTCGCGCAGGTAATTGAAATGCGAGACGCCGCCTTCTTCGGGGCGAAAATACCTGACCGGGACCGCGATGTTGATCGGATTGTTGCCGCGCCAGCAGAGGCGGATGGCGGCCTCGGAGTCGAAATCGTAGCCCCGCATCCAGGGCTGCCGCTCCATGATCTCGAGCAGCGGCCCGACCGGGTAGACGCGAAAACCGAAGAGCGAATCGCCGATCCCCTCCCAAAGGGTTTCCAGGTTCGCCCACCAGTTGACGATTCTCCGGGCGTATACGCGCTCCCGCGGCGCGGTGGCATCGAACACCGGCACGCCGAGTATCTGCGCATCGGGGTTCGCCCGGGAAGTTTCCATGAACTCGCAGATATGCGCCGCCGGGTGCTGTCCGTCGGCGTCCATCGCCAGCACGTGCGTGTAGCCTTGCGCGCCGGCTTCGCGCAGGCCGTGCAGGATCGCGGCGCCCTTGCCCTGGTTGCGCGGCAGCGCCAGCACCCGGATTTCCGGATCGTCCCGCGCCAGCGCCTGCAGTGCTTCCAGCGTGCCATCGGTGCTGCCGTCCACGACGACCCACACGGGTTGCCAGGCACGCTTGGCTTCCCATACCGTCTGCAGGACCTTGCCGCCGGTGTTGTAGCTCGGGATGAGCACGAGGTGCGACGATGAGGGAGCGCTCATGTTCTGCTCGTGTTCTTGCTCATTTCTCTGCTCATTGTTCTACTCATTTTCCTACTCATTTTTCTACTCATTTTTCTATCTTGTCACTTCGACCCTGGTTTTCGATTCACCGAGTATCCAGGCGATGGAAAAGCCCGCCGCCACGCCCTGCTTGTCCTTGACCAGCGGGCTGTCCGCGAATGCCGCGCCGTGCAGGGAGTCCCATTTGACGAAACCGCCGACCCAGAATTCACGGTAGCGCTTGCTCAGCGCGGTGATCACCTGGACGCCGCCATAGCCTCCGCCGGCGCTGTAGGCCGGACGGTTAGCGGTGGCGAAGGGCGGCTCGACGGCGTAGAAATGCCGGTTATAGCGCCGGTCGGAATAGACCGGCCCCGCGAGCAGCCCGAGCTTCCAGCCTGCGTTTCCCAGCGGGTCCCGGATGTCGACGTTGACGTGCGGCTGAAACACCCAGCCCACGTGCCGGACATAGGAAAAATCGGAGGCGAACACGCCCCTCACCGGCAGCCGCAGCTCGATGCGCGTCCTGCGGTCGCCGGTCTCCATCAGCTTGAGGTTCAAAGCCGGCCCGATCTCCAGGGTCGCGTCGAGATTGGGCATGCCCCGCCGGGCGTCGTTTTCGCCGCTATCCACCGGCACCGAGCCGTTGATGCTGACGTCGATCTCGAGCCGGTCGGACTTGTAGAACAGGCCCCGCATCCGGCGCTCGTCCGCCTGCAGAAATTCGCCGCGATAGATGATGTAGGGGAATGGCAGCAGCCAGAATTGCCGCTCGTTCGAGCCGCGGTAATCCGGGAAGCTGAGCGCGGCGGCGCCCATCCCGGCTTCCCATAGGGGTAGTTGCTCGGCCCATGCCCGGCTTGCCGCGAGGCCCGAGAGTGCCAAGGCGATGACGGTGGTCCCGATGATCGCGGCGCGCGTGGGGGCTCGCCGGCGGTCTTCAGGCTGCGCCCGGCGCACTTTAGATTCTTCCGGGATCGAGTGATTCGCTCCCGTCGCTCTTTCCAAAACTGTCATGGATCAGGCCGCGGTCGTTTCGATGCCGGTATCCCTTATGGCCTGCCTGCGCAGTTTCCAGGCCATCAGGCTTTTTCTCAGGGTGCCGGCGCTGAACAGGTAATACAGGACTTTGAACGCGAGCAATCTTACGCGCAGAGCCATGGCGCCGCGGAAGACATCGCCGGAGAGTACCGAGAGTATGGCTGGCTGCATGCGGAAGCGCTGAGTCGGATTCATCAACAGATGGCGCAGTGCGGGCGTCATCACCCGGTAGATGAACCAGGAAAACGTCCGCAGCCCGTGGCGCGTGCTTGCATCAAAAGTCTTCAGCGCGCTGCGCGCCTCGCGCGGACGGTCGAGGCAGGTTTCGATCGTGTCGGCCCCGACGAACGCGCTTTGCATCGCGA
>CAYYZZ010000216.1:0-4905 GCA_964476235.1 uncultured Streptomycetaceae bacterium
TCAAGACTTAGGCTTGATTGGGCTAAAAGCTAACAGCTAATAGCCAATGGCCGACGGTCGTCAGACCGCCAGTAAATCCATGAACTCGTTCACCGGCATCGCCTCGAGCCGTTTCTGGTCGAGGCAGGCGTTGACGATCGCGTCGCGCCGCTTCGCGGCGAACACGCGCCCGACCGCGCCCTCGAACTTCCTGATCAGCACCGGCATGCCCTCTTGGCGGCGCTTGCGATGTCCGAGCGGGTACAGCACCTCCGAGAGCGGAGTCCTGGTGCCATCCTTGAAGGTGACCTGGATCGAGTTGGCGTTGGTGCGCTTCCTGGGATCGTGGTACTCCCTTTCGTACTGTTTCGATTCGGCGAGGTGTATTTTGGCGCGCAGCCTGTCGATGCGCGGGTCGGCGGCGATGGGGTCGTAGTAGTGCTCGGCCGTTAGGGTGCCGAAGATCATGCCGATCGCCATCATGTACTGCATGCAGTGATCGCGGTCGGCAAAGTTGTGCAGCGGGCCGCTCTTGTCGAGGATCACCATCGTCGAGTTGTGGCAGCGGACGTCCACGCGCTTGATGTCGTCCAGCCGGTCCTTCACCAGCGGGTGCAGCTTGATCGCCGCCTCCACGCCGGTCTGGCCATGGAACGCCGTGGGATAGGGAATCTTGAACAGCACGTTCTCCATGACATAGCTGCCGAACGGCCGCTGGAATCGGAACGGTCTATTCTTGAAAAGAACGTGGTAGAAACCCCAGGTCTTCGCCGTGAGCGCGGAGGGGCAGCCGATCTCCCCTTTCAGCGCCATCAGCGCGAGGCGCACCCCGCGGCTCGCCGCGTCGCCCGCTGCCCACGACTTGCGCGGGCCGGTGTTGGGTTTCCTGCGGTACGTCGCGAGCGAGTGCCCGTCCACCCACGCCTGCGAGAGCGCGTTGACGATCTCCTCGTGCGTGCCGCCGAGCAGCTTCGTCACGACCGGCGCGGTGGCGATCTTGACCAGGATGGTGTGGTCGAGCCCGGCCGCGGTGAAGCCGTTTTCCAGCGCGAGCCCGCCCATGATCTCGTAGGTCTTGACCGCGGACTCGAGCACGTCGCGGACGAGCAGCGGCTTCTTCCTTTCCGCCACGCGCGTGCGCGACAGCCAGTCCGCCACCGCCAGGATGCCGGAGAAGGTGTCGGAAGGATGGATCACGGTCGCGCCGTAGAACGCATCGTTCCAGTCGAGCCAGCGGTTGAGCGCGCCGATGTTGAACGTCGCGCGCTCGGGATCGAGCACGTACGGCGTGCCCGGCACGCGGGCGCCGTTGGGTACGATAGTGCCCGGAACGACAGGGCCGAGCAGGCTGGTGCAGCCGGGATACGACAGCGCCTCCAGGCCGCAGCCGAGGGTATCGATCAGTGCGAGTCTCGCGGTTTCGAGCGCGAGCTCGCTTTTGACCTGGTAGCGGTCGACGTAATCGGTGAGCTGGATAAGAACTTTGTCGGGATCGGGACGGGTATTGGTGGGCTGGCTCATGGAATTTATTGATGTTGAGGAAGCCGCAGTATATGGCAATTCGGTATAGGGCAAATAAAACGCGCGCGCCGCACAGCGGACATCATTTGCATCGGTATAGAATTGAAAGCGGGACTGGATCATGTACGCGCGCGTTTTATGAAGGACGTCATCATCATCGGCGGCGGCATCGGCGGGCTGACGCTCGCCCTGACGCTGCACCGCGCCGGAATACCGTGCCGTATCTATGAGCTCGCGCAGGAGGTGAAAGGCCTCGGCCTCGGGATCAACGTGCTTCCTCACGCGACGAAGGAGCTCGCCGCGCTCGGACTGGAGGACGCCCTGGCAGGCGTCGCGGTGACGACGCGCGAGGCGCTGTTCTACAACCGTTATGGCCAGCTGGTCTACAGCGAGCCGTGCGGCCGCCATGCCGGCTACGATACCCCGCAGTTCTCGATCCATCGCGGCGACCTGCAGACGGTGCTGCTCGAGGCATGCCGGCAACGCATCGGCGCTGACCGCATCGTCACCGGCTGGCGCTGCGCGCGCGCCGAGCAGGACGGCGACGGCGCGACGGTGCATTTCACCGCCACCGCGACCGGCGAGGCCCAGCCGCCGCAGCGCGGATCCCTCGTCGTCAGTTGCGACGGCATCCATTCGGTGCTCCGCAAGCAGTTCTACCCGGACGAAGGCGACCCGATCTACTCCGGCGTCAACATGTGGCGCGGCGCGACCTGGTGGAAGCCTTTCCTTACGGGCGAGAGCTTCGTGCGCGCCGGCTGGCTCGAATCCGGCAAGATGATCATCTACCCGATCCGCAACCAGCGCGACGCGCAGGGCCGCCAGCTGATCAGCTGGGTGGGCGAGTTCTACACACCGAAATACAAGCGGCGGGACTGGAACCGCGCCGGCGAGCTGAACGACTTCATCCACGTCTTCGAGGACTGGAAGTTCGACTGGCTCGACGTGCCGGGCATGATCCGCAACACCGAGACCATTCTCGAATACCCGATGGTGGACCAGGAGCCGCTGCCGTGGTGGAGCCACGGCCGCATCACGCTGCTGGGCGACGCGGCGCACCCGATGGTTCCGCGCGGCTCCAACGGCGCCGGGCAGGCGATCCTCGACGCAGTGGCGCTGGCGGAATGCCTCAAGCGGCACGCGGACCCGGTCGAGGCGCTGAAGCAATATGAGGCGCGCCGGCTCGAGGCGACGGCCAACATCGTGAGGATGAACCGCAAGAACCCGCCCGATGCGATCCTGCGCGAGGTCTACCTGAGGACCGGCGACAAACCCTTCAAGGACATCAACGATGTGATCAGCCGCGAGGAGCTGGCCGCCCTCACCCATGGCTACGCGCGGGTCGCGGGCTACGACAAGGAATCCCTCGCCTCAACGGGCGGGGGATAGCGCTTCGCCCCCGCCCGTTAACGATCTTGAAAATAATTTTGCGCGGGCAATATAGAATAGACTGCGAATGGTTCCGTAACCTGATTAACGCAAGTTGTTGACACCTATGTCCATTTCTCCCGCGCAAAATCCCAAGCGCCGCGAGTTCTACGACCGCATCTCGCGGCACGACATGGCGCCGCTGTGGGAAGTGCTGGGCGCGCTGGTGCCGCCGACGCCCGCCACTCCCTGCGTGCCGGCGCTGTGGAAGTACCGCGACGTGCGCTCTTTCATCATGGAGGCGGGCGAGCTGATCTCGGCTACGGAGGCCGAGCGGCGCGTGCTGGTCCTGGAAAACCCCGGCCTGCGCGGCGCTTCGTCCATCACGCACACGCTCTACGCCGGGCTGCAGCTGATCCTGCCCGGCGAGGTCGCGCCGAGCCACCGGCACACGCAGTCCGCGCTGCGTTTCATCGTCGAGGGCAAAGGCGCCTACACCGCCGTGGACGGCGAGCGCGTAACGATGCATCCCGGCGATTTCATCATCACGCCCTCCTGGACCTGGCACGATCACGGCAACCCGGGCAGCGAGCCGGTGGTGTGGCTCGACGGCCTCGATGTCCCGATGGTGGCGTACTTCGATGCCGGCTTCATGGAGCGCTACCCGGAGGCGATGCAACCCGTCACGCGGCCGGAAGGCGATTCGCAGGCGCGTTATGGCGCCAACATGCTGCCGGCCGATTACACGCCGCAATCGCTCACGACGCCGGTGTTCTGCTATCCCTACGCACGCACGCGCGAGGCGCTGGAGCAGCTGCGCCGCGGCGGCGACTTGCACCCCTGCCACGGGCTGAAGCTCCAGTACTCCAATCCCGCCACCGGCGGCTACCCGATGCCCACCATCGGCGCGTTCGTCCAGCTGCTGCCCAGGGGTTTCGCCGGCAAGCCTTACCGCACGACCGATGGCACGGTGTATTGCGCGGTCGAGGGCCGCGGCCGCACCCGCATCGACGGCAAAGTCCTCGAATGGCAGGAACAGGACGTGTTCGTCGCACCGTCGTGGAGCCGCGTGCAGCACGAGGCGGACGCCGACGCCGTGCTGTTCAGCTTCTCCGACCGGCCCGCCCAGAAGGCGCTCGGCCTTTGGCGCGAGAAAGTCCCCTGCGAAGACTGATAAATTACTGAACCGCCAAGCGCGCCAAGGCCGCCAAGAAAAAAGCAACAAGGCAACGAAAACACGGCAAGTCCACTCACGACTCACCATTCACGACTCACGCCCTTTGAAGTTATACGGCTACTTCCGCAGCTCCGCCTCCTACCGCGTCCGCATCGCGCTGAACCTCAAGGGCCTCGCCTACGAGCAGGCGTCGGTGCATCTCACGCGCGGCGGCGGCGAGCAATTCGCGGCGGCATTCCGCCAGATGAACGCGCAGGCGCTGGTGCCGGTGCTGGAGGATGGCGAGCGCCTGCTCACGCAATCGCTCGCCATTATCGAATACCTCGATGAAACCCATCCACAGCCGGCGCTGTTGCCCGTGACGCCGGCGGAGCGGGCACGGGTGCGGTCGCTGGCGCTGGCGGTCGCCTGTGAGATACATCCCCTGAACAACCTCCGGGTGCTGAACTACCTGACCGGCCCGATGGGCCTCGGCAACGACACCCGGAATACCTGGTACCACCACTGGATCGCGGAAGGCCTGCAAGCGCTCGAAGCCCGGCTTGCCGCCGAGCGCGAGACCGGAAAATTCTGCCACGGCGACATGCCGGGCCTTACCGACTGCTGCCTGGTCCCGCAGCTCGCCAACGCCCGCCGCTTCAAGTGCGACGTGTCGCCGTACCCGACCCTGCTGGCGATCGAGAAGAACTGCCAGGCGCTCGAAGCGTTCCAGCGCGCCGCGCCGGACCAGCAGCCCGACGCGGAATGAACGCGCCGCGTGCCGGCGCGCGTTCATCATTCATCATTCATCGTTCATCATTCAGCAGTGATGTTGCCCGCCTTGATGATCTTGGCGTACTTGTCGACCTCGCGCTTGAAGT
>CAYYZZ010000217.1:0-4887 GCA_964476235.1 uncultured Streptomycetaceae bacterium
CGGGTCTTCGCCGAGGTGAAAGCGCGCTGCCCGCAGGTCGAGCTGGCCGAAGTCCATCACAGTGATCACCACGTCACGCTCGACAACCCGTCCGGGTTTACTCACGCTGTGAAAGCGTTCCTGGCCAGGCATGCCTGAGGCGGCGGACCAGGGATGAAGGGTAGCCCGCAGGTGCGCATGCGCCCCGCCCCGCGCCTGCGAAACTACTGCAGGGTGATATTGCCCTTCCGAATGACTTCGGCGTAACGGGCGATCTCGCGCTTGAGGTGGGCATCGAGCTCCTCGGGTGTGCTGCCGATTCCGGTCGTCACCTCCTGCGTCAGGAACGCGCGCACGGATTTCGCATCGAGCGCCTTCCGGATCGCGCCATTGATGGTCGCGACGATTTCCTTCGGCGTGCGCGCTGGGAAGAACATCGCGAACCAGTTGTCGGACACGAATCCGGGCAGGATCGAGTTCATCGTCGGCAGGCCCGGGAAGAACTCGGAGGGTTTCGGCGTGGTTACGGCGAGCGCGCGTATTTTCGCGGCCCTGATCTGGGGCGATGCCAGCACGCCTTCTGCAAACTGGAAATCGACTTCGCCGCCCATCACCGCCACCATCGAAAGGCCGCCGCCTTTGTAGGGAACGGTCGTGACGGTGAGCTTGCCGAGCTGCTTGAACATCTCGGCCGAGAGGTGGCTGGTACTGCCTACGACATTGATCGCCGCATTCAGCACTCCGGATTTCGTGCGGCCAAGCGCGATCAACTCATTGGGCGACCTCGCCGGCACGCTGGGATGCACGACCAGCACCAATGGCGTCGTGCTGACCCAGCTGATCGGCGTTAGATCCTTCGAGGGCTGGAACTTCATGCTGCTGCCGTAGAGCGTGGGAACGATCGAGATCGTGGCGGTGGTGAAAAGAAAGGTATAGCCGTCTGGCGGGGCGTTGACGACGAGTTCCGCCCCGATGAGGCCGCTGCCTCCGGCGCGATTGTCGACCATGAAATTCTGGCCCAATTGATCCTGGAACTCCTTGACCAGCACCCGGGCCTGGACGTCCGTTCCGCCGCCCGCGGGAAAGGGCACAATGAGGCGAACCGGCTTGGCGGGATACTTTTGCGCCGAAAGTTCCGCGGGCAACGCGAGCAGCATCAGCCCTGAAACGGCCGCGGCCGCCAGCATGATGCCGGCGGTTTTGCGGTTCGGTTTCTTCATGGTGCCCCCCTTTGGTGTTGGAACCGGCGATCCCCTTGCGGTGGGGTTCCGAACCTGCGCACTGGCAGCGCACATCTGCCGAGAAAGACGGGCCCGCAAGCCCGAAAAAACTTCCGGCCTGGACGGCCGGTTATTGACTGCGTGGCGGGAGACTATCAGCTTGCCACGGCCCCCTCAATACAAGCAGCGGTTATTCGTGAGGGACGCGAGGGGTGGATGGACTGGTTTTACCGTCTTATCAGGCCCGTATCGCCAGGAGTTTGTCGGGGCTAAGTCCGACAAACTCCTAGCGCCAGGCTATGACATGAGCAACTGCGCCCTGGGATGGGGCGGCAGGCTCAGCGCGTCAGGTGCTTCATAGGGCCGGTGTCCTTCGACCTGCGCAGCGTACAGGACCCGCCGGCTGTTCGAGTCAAACGGGTCGCGGCGGTGCAGCGTGGCGCGATTGTCCCAGACCACTACGTCCCCCACGGACCACCGGTGCTCGTACCAAAACCGGGGCCGCGTGGCATGCTCCCACAGCCGGTTCAGCAGCGCCTCGGATTCCTCCAGCGAGCAGCCGTTGACGTACGAGCCGTGCCGCCGGCCGAGCAACAGCATGTTGTGCCCGGTCTCCGGGTGCGTGGAAATGACCGGGTGGCTGGGGCCGGGCACCGTCCGGATGTCCGCGTCGAGCGACATGCCCGGCCGGACCTTCATCGCCGTGTCGATGATGTCGGCCTGCTTGATGGTCATCCCGGAGATGCGCTGCTTCATGTCGGCGGAAAGCGCGTCGTACGCCGCGTAGCAGTTCAGGAAAAAGGTGTAGCCGCCCAGCTCCTGCGGCGGGACCTCCATGGCGAGCAGCATGCGTGCCGCGGTGGGCCGCTCCTTGAACGAGAAATCGGAATGCCACAGGACTTCCCCGTCACCGAGGATGCCGACCGACTTGCCCTCCTGCTTCACGTTCGAGACTACCGTGACCTCGGGCGGAAGGTTGAAAAGGTCGTTGCCGGCGCGCTCTTTCAGGTCGCGCTTGTGCAGGTTGGACGACGTCACCGGCGTGCCGAAACGCCGGACGAGATTGACGAGGTCCTCCGCGACCAGCGACTGTCCGCGGAACACCAGCAGCACGTTGTCGAGCCAGGCCTTGTGCAGAACCTTGAAGGTCGCGTCGTCCAGCTGCTTCAGGTCGAAGCCGCGGATTTCCGCGCCGAGCGCGGCCTGCGTCGGCACGACGTGGAACGGTGCCTTCAGCCCGCTGCGGCCGGCCAACGAAGTCGCCGTCATAACTGCGTCTCCCCCCATTTCAACCGGGCCCAATGTAACAAATGACGATTGTAGCGCCAACGACGACGCGGCGCCCGCTCGCACAAACGGTTATGCGGCATTCCCCGCCGGTTATGGCCGTGGTGGCGGCTCGTGTGCCGTTCCGCGTTTACAATACGGGCCGAGGAGGACTCATGATCGATCGCATAGAAATCTTCGTGACCGCCCTGTCGGCGCGCGTGCAGCGCATCTTCTCGAGCGGCTCGTACGATACCGGCCCCGCCGAGCGCCTGCTCGGCAAGCCGGTGCTGGTGAAGATTTACGCCGATGGCGTGGTCGGCCTCGGCCAGATCCGCCCGATCAGCCCGGGCCACTTCGTCGCGGACACGACCCAGAGCGTTGTCGCGGCGATCAAGGAGATCTACGGCCCCGCATTGCTGGGCAAGTCCATCTTCGACATCGAGGCGATCAACGAGATCTTCGACCTGCGGCTCGCGAACAATCCGGCCGCGCGGGCCGTGCTCGATATCGCGGTATACGACGCCGTGGGCAAGGCGCTCAAGACGCCGGTTCACAACCTGATCGGCGGATGCTGCCAGCCGCGCATCCCGCTCGAATGGTCGGTCAGCATGGCGGACGAGGTCGCCACGATGGTCGCCGAGGCCAGGCGCGCCGTGGATGAGTTCGGCATCCGGGTGTTGTGCCTCAAGATGGCGGACCGCCGCGGATGGCGCCAGGACGTCCGGAACTTCGAGGCGGTGCGCAAGGCCGTCGGGGACGGCGTGATGATCGGCGTGGACCCGAACACGGGCTGGACGCTGGCCGATGCCCTGTCAGCCATCCGGGAGATCAAGCAGCTCGGGCTCGGCTATATCGAGCAGCCGGTCGAGCGCCGCGATCTCAAGGCCATGGCCGAAATTCGCCGCGCCGCGGACGGCGTTCCCGTGATGGCGGACGAGGGCATCTTCACGCTGCAGGACGCCTACGCGCTCGCGGAAGCGCGGGCGTGCGATGCCTACTGCATCAAGCTCTACAAGCTGGGCGGCATCACGCCCGCCAGGAAGATCGCCGCCGTCGCGCAGGCCGCGAACATCCAGATCAACTGCGGCGGCCTGGCGGTGCAATCGCAGCTGGAAGCGGCCGCGGGCGCCCACTATTACGCAAGCACGCCGGCTTCGCGCATGATGGGAGCGGCGGAATTCGTGATGGGCCTCAACGCGACGGCGAAGGACCCGCTCTGTCCCGAAAGCGACTTCAAGATACGCGACGGCCACGTCGACGTCCCGCGCGGACCCGGCCTCGGCGTCACCATCGACGAGGCGGCGCTCAAGAAAAACACCCTGCTGCAGGAGCGCGTGGGATAAACAACCCCCGCGGCAAGCCACGGGGGTTGTTTATTTGTCCTCGACGTAGGTCTTCAGGTAGGAAGAGCGCCCGCCGTCAGCGGCTATCGTCGTGCCCGTGATCATGCGGGATTCGTCCGAAGCCAGGAAGACGGCGATCGCCGCCACGTCTCCGGGCTCGCCCACCGAATAGGGATAGAGCTTTTGCGTGGCCATGCGCTCGCGCGTCGCCAGGGTCGGTTTTTCAGCAAGCATCGCATCCTTATTTTCCCAGCGCTTGATCTGGCGTTCCGTGCGTATCGATCCGGGCGCGATCGCGTTGGCCCTGATCCCGTGATTCACGTATTGCGCCGCGAGCGTCCTGGTGAACGAGATGATGCCGCCCTTCGTCGCGGCGTAAGCCGGCTTGATCGACCCCATCAACCCGAGGTGGGAAGTGATGTTGATGATGGACCCGCCGCCGGCCTTCATCAGGTGCGGGATGCCGTGGCGGCAGGACAGGAATGGATGGAGCAGGTTGAGCGCGATGGTGTGGTGCCAGACCTTGAGGTCCATCTCGTGCACCGGCACGTCTTCCTGCAGCGATCCGCCGGCGCAGTTCATGATCACGTTGAGCTTGCCGAATTTCGCCACCGCCGCATCGACCGCGCGCTTCACGCTGTCGTCCTGCGTCACGTCGGTCTCGATGAAAAGCGCCTCGCCGCCCGCTTCGCGCACCTGCCGCTCCGCCGCCTTCCCCGTCTCGGCGTTCAACTCGATGATCGCGACTTTCGCGCCCTCCCGGCTGAATGCGAGCGCGGTGGCCCTCGCGATGCCGGCCCCGGCGCCAGTGATGAAGGCAACCTTGTTATCCAGTCTTCCCACGTTTTCCCTTTCGTAAATTGATAGAGCGTGTCTCAATAATCCCCTCTCCCCCAGTTTCGGGGCGAGGGGGTGTTTTTGAGACATGCTCTAGTCGGATTCGCTTCGGTTTCCGTCACTTATCACGCATCACGTATCACGCATCACTCATCACCCGATCTAGGCGGCCCTCGCGAATTCCTCCTGCACCTTCTTCTCGTAAGCGAGCACCTTCTGCACGCTCGGGCGCTCCCGCA
>CAYYZZ010000218.1:0-4883 GCA_964476235.1 uncultured Streptomycetaceae bacterium
GGCATCCCGATGCAGTTCAAGGCGGCGTACACCGAGGGCATCTCGAAGCTCACCCAGGAAGACATCCGCTACGCGGAGGAGCTGGGTTACCGCATCAAGCTGCTCGGCATCACCAAGCGCAAAGCGAAGGGTATCGAGCTGCGGGTGCACCCGACGCTGATACCCGCGCGCCGGCTTATCGCCAACGTCGAAGGCGTGATGAACGCGATCCTGGTCAAGGGTGACGCGGTGGGGCAGACCATGTACTACGGCGCCGGCGCGGGGGCGGAGCCGACCGCTTCGGCGGTGGTCGCCGACCTGGTAGACGTGGCGCGCATGCTGACGGCCGACCCGGAGCATCGCGTGCCCCACCTGGCGTTCCAGCCGGACCGCCTCTCCGATACCCCGATCCTGCCGATGGGCGAGGTCGAGACTTCGTATTACCTGCGCATGCGGGTGCAGGACAAGCCGGGCGTGCTGGCCGACATCACGCGCATCCTCGCGGATCTCTCGATCTCGATCGACGCCATGGTGCAGAAGGAGCCGCACGAGGGCGAGGACCAGGTGGACATCATCATGCTGACCCACCTCACGGTGGAGAAAAACGTGAACGCGGCGATCGCGAAAATCGAGAAGCTGCCGGTGGTTGTCGGCAAAGTGACCCGCATCCGGCTCGAAGAGCTTAACTGACCGATTCGAGATGCCAAACCGATACGAGATGCGAGATACGAGATCCGAGATGCGAGATACGAGATCCGAGATGTATACCATCAAACAGCGAGTGTCCTGGATCCTAAACCCCGCATCCTCGACCTTGTATCCCGCATCGCGTATCCCGCATCGCGCATCATGTATACCGGCCTCATAGACAAGTACCGCGACCGCCTGCCGGTCGCGGCGGGCACACGCGTGATCTCGCTCAGCGAGGGCGCGACGCCGCTGATCGAGCTCAGGAACCTGCCGGGCCTGGTGCGGAAGAAGGTCCGCATCCTTGCCAAGTTCGAGGGACTAAATCCGACCGGCTCGTTCAAGGACCGCGGCATGACGATGGCGGTCACGCGGGCGGTGGAGGAGGGCGCGCGGGCGATCATCTGCGCCTCCACCGGGAATACTTCGGCATCGGCCGCTGCCTACGCCGCGCGCGCGGGCATCGCCTGCTTCGTGCTGATCCCGGAGGGCAAGATCGCGCTCGGCAAGCTGTCGCAGGCGATGATGCACGGCTCGACGGTGTTGCAGATCCGCGGCAATTTCGACGACGGCATGCGCCTGGTGCAGGAAGTGGCGAGATCCACGCCGGTCAACATCGTCAACTCCATCAATCCCTATCGCATCCAGGGGCAGAAGACCGTTGCATTCGAGGTGATCGAGGCGCTGGGCGACGTGCCGGACTATCACGCGCTACCGGTCGGCAACGCCGGCAACATCACCGCGCACTGGATCGGCTACTCGGAAGCGGCCGGCGAGACTACGCAGGCGCTCAAGGTTGATGCTGGCATGCGCCAGTACGGGACGCGGAAAATCTCGTCACGCCGCCCGATCATGCTGGGCTACCAGGCGTCAGGCGCGGCGCCCATCGTCCGCGGCCGCCCGGTGGAAAACCCCGAGACGGTGGCGACCGCCATCCGCATCGGCAACCCGGTGTCGTGGCAGCAGGCGCTCGCGGCGAGCCGCGAGTCCGGCGGCTGGTTCGCGGAGTGCACCGACGAGGAGATCCTGCGGGTGCAGAAGCTGCTCGCGCAGGCCGAGGGCATCTTTTGCGAGCCGGCGTCGGCCATTGCGCTCGCCGGGCTGCTGAAGGACCTCGAGCTGGGAAAGGTGGGCGAGGGCAGCACCATCGTCTGCACGTTGACCGGCCATGGGCTGAAGGACCCCGACGTCGCCATCGCGCAGAGCGCGAAGCCGGTGACGGTCGATGCTGAACTCAAGGCGATCGAGGACGTGATCCGAAAAAACCTCAAAGGCTTATAGCCACAAGGACACAGAGAAAGACAAAGAGTCGAATAACGATTAATGAATCACGACTCACGGCTTCCAAGAACCGCCAAGCCTGCCCCGGACTCGATCCGGGGACGCCAAGACGCCAAGAAATACAGGACAGGAATCGAACCGCCAAGCACGCCAAGCACGCCAAGCACGCCAAGTACCGTTAAATCCGGACGCGATGCGCCGGTTTAACTCCGCGTGTTCGAACAGACGAAGCCGTTGCCGTTCAACACGCGGGGACGAGGGCCCGGACTTTCCACGACTTGCCAGCGCTCTCTCGGCGCTTTATTTGCGTGAAGGCGAGGAAAAGGCACCTGCTCGATGCTAGCCCTCGAACCTTGCGCCGGACTGAAGGAATCGGCTACGCCGCGATGACGGTATTGCGCCCGTTATTCTTGGCATCGTAAAGCGCGCGGTCTGCTGCACGCAGTACCGTGTCTGCGGTGTCGCCGCTCTTGGGAAAAGCCGCGACCCCGAGTGATGCCGTTACCGGCCCAAGCGTCTTTCCGTCGTGCTTTACACCCATCTCGTGTACGGCCTTGCGTATTTCCTCCGCGCGATGCGCCGCGATCTGCATCGAAGCCTCCGGAAGAAGAATGGCGAACTCCTCTCCGCCCACGCGACAGGCGATGTCGCTCCCGCGAACGTAAGCCTGCAGCAACAGCCCGATCCGCCGCAGCACCACGTCTCCCGCTTCATGGCCGAAGGTATCGTTGATGCTCTTGAAATGATCGAGGTCCATCAGGATCACGCTCAGCATGTGTTTGCTGCGCCCAGCGCGCACGATCTCCCGTGAAAGAAACTCTTCAAGGAACCTCCGGTTGTAAAGGCCGGTAAGCGGATCTCTCACCGATTGCTCCTGCAATGCCTCGCGCAGCTTGAGGCTGCCGAGCGCAAGGGCGATTTCTTCAGCCATCGCGCTCGCGAGATACAGGGCGTGCGCGCGAGCGCCCGCGTGCGCGGTTATCTGAAGCCCTTGCAAGTGCAGGAGTCCGACAAGCTCCCCGTTTGAAAGCATGGGAACGCAGACGAAGGGAGGCGCAATAGTCTGCGCGAATGGCCGGATATGCTCGCAAACCAGCTCGCTGTCGACATTCCAGACGACGTGGAGCTGCATTCGGCGCAAGGCCCAGCACTCATGCAATTCGAAATTACGGTCGGCGCTTCCGTTCGCGCCCCATTTCGCAGCGTGCTCGAAGGTTTTACGGGGCTGGCGAAACAAATGCATCTGCCCGGCAGCACCGGGAAAGAGTTGCGGCGCAAGCTCCTGGGCAATGCTGCAGACTTCGGGGGCATTCATGCTGGCCTTGAGGTAGCTGCTCAGCTTGAGAACGGTGATGTGCTGGCGCTCTTGCGCCTCGAGCACCCGGATTCTTGCTTCGGGCCCCTGCGCGTCGGGTGCCGGTGCTTCGCCCTGGTTACGCATGATAGTGTGGGTAGGTCCCGTTTTCGATAGAACTCTACAGAGCACCCTGCTCGGGATTCCAGATCAGCGGCCGGTATGCCCGCGCAACCGCAGTAGGGTAACCGTTATGCCGATGACTTGGAAAGCAGTATCCGAGGTGCGGCTTGACCGGCGGACGAGCAGCAAGCACCGTCGCATGGAAGTTGGGGCCGGGCGCCTCCGCAGTAGGTATCTGTTTTTCCGTGCCCTTTGTGTTTGCGATAGCGGGCATCAAAGGGGCCACATCAAAAGGCATCAAAGGAAAGGCATCAAAGGGGCCAGGCTCGATTAGTGCGAAATAAAACAAGCGTGGCCCCTTTAGTTGTTTCCATTGGATTAAATTTCCTATCTGTCTTCCAGACGCCGTGAAAACGATCCCGGTTTTGGGGTGCCGCCCAGGACCGAAAAGCTCGACAATTGCGGACCCAGAATTGACGCGGCCAATCCCTGGGCGGGACCGCAAGCCAGTGCGACGAACAACGGTATTGCCAATTTCATAGCGTTCGTTTTCATTTTCATTCTCCTTAAAAACAACGTAGCTCACACTCCGGCTACTGACCTTGCTACTCTATGCGTCGGAGGCAACGGTGACATGGGCACAACATCCTCTTTTGGGTAGTACAAACCTCCTCTTTTGGGTAGTACCAACCTCCCGGTACTGTGCGGTAGCGCCTATAACCAAACAGGGCTCAGGTTCGCGCACAGCTCCCGGACCGCGGATCTCAGGCTCGCCACGTCGCGGCCAGCCCGCCAGCGACTTCAATCGGTCTGCGGAGGTCCTCACGGCGCCCGCGCAATCGGCAAGCTGACGGTGACGGGGGTTCCGGCATAGCGCGTGCGGGGGGCCTGGCGCAGGGTGCCCCTGGCCCAGTCGCTTAGGGAACGATGATCTGCCTCGGGTCAGGCAGGTTCTGTGCGAACCGATTCTGTGCGAACCCCTATGGCGCGGCCGTTGGGGGAGCTCGCCCAGCGCTACCTATCGCACCGCACAGCGTGCGCTGCCGGCCCGGCGACGGCGATCCCGTCCCGGGCTTTTTCCTGGCACCGGGTCCCCACCGGCACGGCGTGGCTCACAGCCGGCTGGCAGGATGGCTTACGCTGGCCGCGCGGAGGCGGCTTCTCGCCAGGTTGGCAAGCATCGCGGTCAACCGGTTCAACGCCGTGATTGACCTCGGGCGCCTCACCCGCGTCGCAACACCCTGCCTGGAAGTGGCCTCTGGCCTGCGCCGGCTTGCTCAACCAGCGCATCGTTGACGACGGCGTGGCGTTCGCTCCAGCTCTTGTCAAAAAGGCGTGAGCACTGTAAGTAGTTAGTGAACTGAAGCAGCGGTAACCCGTCACTGCATCACTTCCTCACTGCGTACGTTCTTGCGATCGGTGCCGTTGACCGGAAGAAGATAAATGGGGTCAGTGTAACTTTTCGACCAGCTTCATCGGAATTCCACGGAAAAGTTACACTGACCCCATTTATCTCTTG
>CAYYZZ010000219.1:0-4834 GCA_964476235.1 uncultured Streptomycetaceae bacterium
CGGCCTGGATCCCGGGGTCGGCGAGCACCTTCTCGTACGAGTCGTAGAGCGGGAAGCCCTTGGCGCGGGCGTAGGCTTCCGCCCTGGCGGGGTTGCGGACCATGCCCGCGACGAAGCGGATCGCGTCGCTCTTACCCTGCACGCTGTTAACGAGGTTCTGTCCCCAGCGGCCCAATCCGATGATCGCTGCGTTAATCACTGCGTGATCCTTATCAAGTGCGTGATTCGTGAGTCGTGATTCGTGATTCGTCTGCCACCACCCCGCCTGCTGCGCAGGCACCCCTCCTCAGGCAGGAGGGGAATTCACAAACACACCCCTCCTTGGTCAAGGAGGGGTGGCGTAAAGCGCCGGGGTGGTTGGCCCCGGTAACCGCTCAAGCTCTGTAAGGTCGAATCACGACTCACGAATCACGACTCACGCTTTTCATGCGTCGTCCTCGCTGACCGCTCCGGACCACGGCGACATCACGTCGGTCACGCCGAAGTTCTCGCGGCTCTTCGCGTCGCGCAGCACGGCGCTCGGACACGCGTAGTTCGTGGGATACACCACCAGCTCGTTGAGGCGGACGGGAAACTTTCCGGAGAGCGCCTTGCGCACTGTGGCGGGCAGGCGCGGGTTGAGCGCCACGTATTCCGCCTCGCTGGCATCGATGCGCGGGTGGTGGAACGCGTCTTCCAGGTTGAGGCCGTGATCCACCAGAAACGACGAAATCTGCAGGACCGCCGGGAAGATCTTCCGCCCGCCGGAAGCGCCGATCGCGAACCAGGGCTTGCCGTTGCGCAGCGCGATCACCGGGCACATGTTGGTGAGCGGGCGCTTGGCCGGCGCGAGGCTGTTGGGCGTGCCCGGTCGCGGGTCGAACCACATGATGCCGTTGTTCATCAGGATGCCGGTCGCCGGCAGCACCACCTTCGAGCCGAACACCGAGAGCAGCGTCTGCGTCAGCGCCACCATGTTGCCATGGCGGTCGACCGCGTTGAGATGCGTGGTGGTGGAGGGGGCGCGCCGGTCCGCGGTTTCGCCCATGGTCTCGAGCCGCTCGGCGTACGCCTGGCGCAGCACCTCTGCGTAGGCGACGAAGGCATCGGCGTGCGGGCCGTTGCGGCGGAAGCGTTTGCCGCGCAGCCCGTTGAGCGCCCGCAGCATGCTGGGCCCCGCGGTGAGCCCCGGCGCGAGCGCGAACTGCGCGCTGCGGTAATCGGCGATCAGCGGCTCGACGACGCGCGCGCGGTAGCCGCGCAGGTCCCCGGCACTCAGTATGCCGCCCATCGCCTGGACGTCCTTGACGATGGCGGCCGCGATCTCGCCTTCGTAGAAATCGCGGTGCCCGGCGCTGGCGAGCCGCTTGAGCGTGGCGGCCAGGCCCTTGAGCTTCAGCCGTTCCAGGGCCGAGCCCGCGGCGGTAACCGGCGGGAAACCGTTGGGCAGCCAGATGTCGCGTGTGACCGGATAGCGTGCGAGCTCCTTCGCCATGGTCGCGACCTTGAGCGTGAGGAACCAGTCCACGGCGATGCCTTGCCCCGCGAGCTCGATCGCCGGCTTCATGACGTCGGCGAGCTTCATCGTGCCGAACTGCTCGAGCGCGAGCCCGAGCCCATCCGGATGGCCGGGCACGGCGATGGAGAGCGGGCCGTGCACGTTGCGGTCGTCCTTGACCGCCGGCCAAGTGAACAGATCGCGCGTGGTGGTGCCGCCACCCGTCAACGGATACGCGGCGGGGTCGAGCCCGCCGGGAGAGACCGGCCCGAAATCCACGACGGACACGCGGCCCTGCTTCGCGGAATAGACCAGCATGAAGCCGATGCCGCCCAGCCCGCTGTTCCAGGGCTCCACCGCGGCGAGCGCAAAGCCGGTCGCCACCGCCGCATCCACCGCGTTGCCGCCCGCCGCGAGCACTCGAGCGCCGGCTTCGGCGGCAATGCGGTTCTGGCTCGCCACGATGCCGCCGCGCGAGCGCGCCAGCGGCTTGCGCACGTGCCAGTTCTGTACTTGGTGTTCCGACATGCTAGGGGAATAGGAAGGTGGACGATATAATCAGGTCAAATCATATCGGAAAAGGGGTAGGTAACGGGTGAGCCGTGCCTGGTAGGGCGTCTCAGGTGATGCGTCTCAGGTGGAGCGTCTCAGATAAGTCGTTCCAAGTAATGCGTAACTTCACGCTCTATCTGGGACGCCGTATCTGAGACGTTGTATCTGCGACGCAGTATCTGGAACGCCTCATGAAGAAAAAGCGGCACATCGTCTGCCTCACCTTCGACTTCGACGCCATCTCGGGATTCATATCGCGCGGCCAGACTTCGCCGTCGTGGATTTCGCGCGGGGAATTCGGCCCGCGGGTGGGGATGCCGCGCCTGATCGCGCTGCTCAAGCGGCACAAGATCAGGAGCACCTGGTTCGTTCCCGGCCACACCATCGAGACTTACCCGCAGGCGTGCGAGAAGGTGGCGGCGGAGGGACACGAAATCGCCCATCACGGCTGGACGCATCGCCCGCCCGCCAGCCTGACGCGCGACCAGGAGGAGGCCGAGCTGGTGCGCGCGAACGAGTCGATCAAGAAATTGACGGGGCGCTATGCGCGCGGCTACCGCTCGCCGTCATGGGACTTGAGCCCGCATTCGGTCGAGCTGTTCCTCAAGCACGGTTTCATTTATGACAGCAGCCTGATGGGCGACGATTACACGCCGTATTACGCACGGACGGGCGACGTCATCGAGCTCGAAAACCCCGCCCGCTTCGGCAAAGAGACCAAACTCGTCGAAATGCCCATCCACTGGGCCACCGACGACGCGCCGCATTTCGAGTTCGTGCGCACCGATACCGTCAACCGCCAGGGGTTGATGAACGCGAACCTGGTGGGGGAGAACTGGATCAACGATTTTCTCTACATGCGCGACACGACGGAGTGGGGCGTGCTGACCTATACCTGCCACCCGTTCGTCATCGGCCGCGGCGCGCGCATGATGATGCTCGAACGCGTCATCCTCGCCGCCGCCAAGCGTGGCGCCGTGTTCATGACCCTGGAGGATGCGGTGGCTGAGTTCAAGAAGCGTCCCTCAAAAAAATGAAGAACGTCTCAGATACGGCGTCTCAGATACGGCGTCTCAGATACGTCGTCCCAGACAAGGCGCAGCCGAGCCGCATGTTTCCTCAAGGACGTTTTATCTGCGACGTTTTATCTGCGACGTTTTATCTGCGACGCTTCCTCTGAGACGCATCTCCAATGGTCCGCACCCGCTTCGCTCCCAGCCCCACCGGCTACCTCCACATCGGCGGCGCGCGCACCGCGCTGTTCTGCTGGGCGTACGCGAAGAAGCTGGGCGGCACCTTCATCCTGCGGGTCGAGGACACCGATCGCGAGCGCTCCACGCAGGATTCGGTGAATGCCATCCTGGACGGCATGAAATGGCTGGGCCTCGACTACGAGGGGCCGTACTTCCAGATGGAGCGGCTCGAGCGCTATCGCGCGGTCGCGGACCAGCTGATGGCGGCGGGCAAGGCCTATTACTGTTACGCCACGCGCGAGGAGATCGACGCGCTGCGCGAGCAGCAGCGCGCGAAAGGCGAGAAGCCGCGCTACGACGGGCGCTGGCGACCGGAGAATGCGAAGAAGCTCGGCCCGAAGCCGCCGCCCGGCGCGAAGCCAGTAGTGCGTTTCCGCAACCCGGACGAGGGCGAGGTGACGTTCAAGGATCTCGTCAAGGGACCGATCACGGTCGCGAACAGCGAGCTGGACGATCTCGTGCTGCTGCGCGGCGACGGCATCCCCACCTACAACTTCGGCGTGGTGGTGGACGACCTCGACATGAACATCACCCACGTCATCCGCGGCGACGACCACGTCAACAACACCCCGCGCCAGATCAACATTTATAAAGCGCTCGGCGCGCCGCTGCCGCAGTTCGCGCACGTGCCGATGATCCTGGGCTCCGACGGCGAGCGGCTCTCCAAGCGCCACGGCGCGGTGAGCGTCATGCAGTACCGCGACGACGGCTACCTGCCGGAAGCGCTGGTGAATTACCTGGCCCGGCTCGGCTGGTCGCACGGAGACGAGGAGATGTTCTCGCGCGAGCAGCTGGTCGAGTGGTTCGATCTGGAGCACATCAGCAAGTCACCGGCGCGTTTCGATCCGGAGAAACTTCGTTGGCTAAATCAGCAGTACATCAAGACACGGAGTAACGCTGAGCTTGCTGAAATGATCAAGAAACTCATCGAGCGCTTGGTGCCGGATTATCAGAACGGTCCACCCCTTGACAGGATAGTGGCGCTTTTTAAAGACCGCTCGGATACGATGGAAGAACTGATGAATGAAGCGATGATGTTCTTTAGGGACCCCCCTATTAATGCCGAGTTGTCAGCTACTCACATTACAGCCGAGATCAAGCCGGTACTGAACGAGCTTGCGAACCAGCTTGAAGTCTTGGAGGAATGGCAACCCGCTACTATTTCCGCCGTGTTCAAGGCAGTGCTGGAACAGCACAAACTCAAAATGCCCAAACTCGCCGTGCCAGTGCGCCTGGCAGTGTTCGGCCGTGCCCAGACGCCTGATGTGGCAACAGTGCTGTCAGTCGCTGGAAAAGAGCGCGTGGTCAGCCGTTTGCGGAAAGTGGTCGCTTGAACGATAAAGCCGGTTTTGTTTACAGAATCCGCATGTTGCCAGTATAATTCGCGCTCTCTCGTGGGGGTATAGCTCAGCTGGGAGAGCGCTTGCATGGCATGCAAGAGGTCACCGGTTCGATCCCGGTTACCTCCACCAGTAAAACCCTTTAAGCCGTAACGCAGTCCCCATCGTCTAGAGGCCTAGGACATCGCCCTTTCACGGCGGTAACCGGGGTT
>CAYYZZ010000220.1:0-4784 GCA_964476235.1 uncultured Streptomycetaceae bacterium
GTTCGGTATTGGTCAGGTTGCTGTTGTGGCCGAGCACGATGCAGAACGGCGAATTGACGTAGAACGGCTGCGCTTCCGCGGCCGAGAACGCGGAACCCGCCGTGGGGTATCGGGTATGGGCAATGCCGGAAAAACCCGCCAGCGCGCGCATGTTGCGGGTGCGGAACACGTCGCGCACCATGCCGGGCCCCTTGTGCATGTGGAAGGTGGGGCCTTCGGCGGTGACGATGCCGGCCGCGTCCTGGCCGCGGTGCTGCAGCACCATCAGCCCGTCATAGAGCAGCTGGTTGACCGCATTCTTGGCGACGACCCCGACTATCCCGCACATCGCGCGTTCTCAGTCCTTAGAAATAGGAGGGGATACTCCCCTCATGCTCCCCGCATTTTCCTCACGGTCAGGAGCTGTTTCGGTCATTCGGAAACAGCCTCTAATCATAAGTGATGCGTTGCGCCAGTTCCGCCGGCAGCCAGGCCTTGACGTGGCCCATAAACGCCACCAGCGGATCGCTCAAAACCGCATTGCGCCACACCGCCTGGCGAGGCAGCGACGTCAATCCCGCCAGCAATACGACAACCATCACCACCAGCAGCCCCCGGGCGAGCCCGAACACCCCCCCGAGCAGCCGGTCTTCCAGCCCGAGACCGGCGCTTTTTACCAGTTTCGAGACCATGATGGCAAGCACGCTCATCGCAATCACCACCGCCACGAAAACGCCCATGAAGCCGGCCAGCAGCCGAAACTCCTCGGTCGGTATCGCATCCGGCAGCCAGGGCGCGATTTCCCCGGCCAGGACGTTCGCCGCAAGGAACGCCACCACCCAGGCGGCCAGCGCCAGCACTTCGCGCACCAGCCCCCGTATCACGCTCAACAGCACCGACAATCCGACGATCACCAGCACAGCGAGATCAAAAAGGGTCATCTCGTGGTGATGTTGCCGTTCATGCCCAGCGCCTTCAGCTGTTCGCGCGCCTTTTCCGCGGCCCCGCGCGAGGCGAACGGCCCTGCCCGCACCCGCGTCACGTCCCCTTTCGAGGTCTTGACCACCTCGGTATAGGACTTGATGCCGGCGGCGGCGATGCTCTTCTGCATCTGCTTCGCTTTCCCGGCGTCGGCAAGCGCGATCACCTGCACCACGAACTTCCCGTCGGACTTGGCGGCAGGCTTGGCCGTCTTCACCGGGGGCTTGGCCGGCTTCGCCTCAGCCTTGGCCGCCGGCTTGGAGACCTCTTTCGGCGCCTCCTTGGCTGGCGATGACGGTGCCGGCGCGACCGGTGTTGTTGCAGCCTGCTTCGGTTTCTCCGCAGGCGGCACGGCCGTCGGCTTGACCGGTGCAGCCTTCGATGCGGCCTTGGAATCCGGAGTCGCGGGAAACGGAACGACCTTGGAGGCGAAAACTCCCGAATCGGGTGATGGGATTTGCACTGAGACTGCCTGGCCGGCCGGCCTGGGCTCCGAATCGAGCACCATGGGCAGCACCACTACGATGGCGGCCACCAGCACGATGGCGCCGATCAGGCGCCGCCGTGCGCGTCGTTTAAGCTGGATCTCGTCGTCGCTGATCGTTCGCGCCATTTGCCGCCGTCAATTCCGCCGCCCATATGGGATAAGGGTACAAACGGGCTTCGGACTGCTTCAGGTCTACCCTCTGGCCCGGGACGCTCGCCATTGCATCACCATGGCCACGGTGTAGAACGATCCAAACACCAGAATTCTATCATTTTCCGTCGCCATATCACAGGCTTGCGTGTAAGCAGCGGCGACATCCCCGCACGGCGTGACGGCATCGACAGCCGCCGCCGCCAGCGCCTGCCCCAGCTCGGCAACGTCCGCCCCGCGCGGGCCGCTCAGCCCGGCGATGAACCAGTGCGCGATGTTCGATTTCAACACGGCAACCACGGCCGCGATGTCCTTGTCCTTGAGCATCGAAAACACGGCGAGCGTGCGTCCCGTGCGGCCCATGACTTGCAGACTGGCCGCGAGCGCCCGCGCCGCCTGGGGATTGTGTGCAACATCGAGGATGACCACCGGCCGGCCCGGCAGGACCTGGAAACGGCCGGGGAGGTCCGCCTGCAACAGGCCGGCGCGTATGTCGTTCATGGTCACGGGCAACCGCTCACGCAGGCATTCGAGCGCGGTAATGGCCGCCGCCGCATTGCCGAGTTGAGATACCCCTCGCAACACCGGGTGCGGCAGGGCATTGCGCTTGCCGCGCGGCCCCCAATACTGCCATTGCCTGTCCTGCACGGTGACGCCGAAGTCGGCGCCGATGCGCAACAGCTGCGCCCCGGTCTCCTGCGCATGCCTGACGAGGCTGGCCGGCGGAGCGGGATCGGCGCATACGGCCGGCCGGCCACCGCGGAATATGCCCGCCTTCTCGCGGCCGATCGTCTCACGGTCCCCGCCCAGGAAATCCACGTGGTCGATATCCACGGTGGTGACCACCGCGCAATCAGCGTCGAAGGCGTTCACCGCGTCGAGCCGGCCGCCAAGCCCTATTTCCAGCACGGCAACCTCGACACGGCGCTCGGCGAACAGCCACATCGCCGCCAGCGTTCCCATCTCGAAATAGGTCAGCGGCACGCCTTTCCTTGCCGACTCCACGGCGGCAAACGCGCGCGCAAGGTCGTCGTCGCTCGCCTCGGCCCGCGAGATGCGCACGCGCTCGTTATAGCGCAGCAGGTGCGGCGAGGTGTAGCAGCCGGTCCGGTAGCCGGCGCAATGCAGGATCGCTTCCAGCATCGCGCACACCGAGCCTTTGCCGTTGGTGCCGCCGACGGTGATGATCGGGTAAGCCGGCTCCAGCCCGAGCGCCTGCTTCACCTGTTGCACGCGATCCAGCCCGAGGGCGATGGTCTTCGGATGAAGCCGCTCGATGTACTCCAGCCACTCCGAGAGAGTTTGCAGTTTGCAGTTGGCAGTTGGCAGTTGCTGGTCCGTGCCAGTCATGGAAACGCGCACTGAGGCGCCCGGGGCGTTACTGCCAACTGTACACTGATAACTGCAAACTCGCGGCGGGCTACGCCACGGGCGGCAACTTGAGCAGCATGGTGAGCAGGCCGGCAATCCGGTCGCGCATCTCGCGGCGGTCCACGATCATGTCGATCGCACCATGCTTCAACAGGAATTCTGAGCGCTGGAAGCCTTCCGGCAGCGTCTCGCGCATGGTCTGCTCGATGACGCGCGGCCCGGCGAAACCGATGAGCGCGCCGGGCTCCGCGATCACGACGTCGCCGATCATGGCAAAGCTCGCGGAGACACCGCCCATCGTGGGATCGGTCAGCACGGTGATGAACGGCAGCCGCTCGCGCGCGAGCTGGGTGAGCACGGCGCAGGTCTTGGCCATCTGCATGAGCGAGAGCAACCCCTCCTGCATGCGCGCGCCGCCGCTCGCGGTGATGCAGATGTAGGGCAACCGCTGCTCGACGCAAACCTGAACGCCTCGCACGAAGCGCTCGCCCACCACCGAGCCCATCGAGCCGCCGAGGAAGCTGAACTCGAAGGCGGCCGCCACCAGCGGGATGGTCTTGATCGACCCCTGCATCACCACCAGCGCGTCCTCCTCCGAGGTCTCGTTGCGCGCTTCCTCCAGCCGCTCGGTGTAGCGCCGGCTGTCCTTGAACTTGAGGGTGTCTACCGGCGCGACTTCCGCGCCGATCTCGTAGCGCCCTTCCCGGTCGAGCAGGACATCTAGCCGCTCGCGCGCCGAGATGCGGTTGTGATGCGAGCACTTGGGACAGACGTGGATGTTCTTCTCGAGGTCGGCGCGGTAGAGCACCGCTTCGCACGATTCGCACTTGCTCCACAGGCCCTCCGGCACGACCTTTTTCGGGGTGCTGGCGTCGCGCTTGATCTTGGGCGGCAGCAGTTTCTGGAGCCAGCTCATAAGGCCGCCTCCGCGATCATCGTGGACGAACGAACCCCAGCATGTCGGCGGCCTTTACATGTCGCAGTGCATGTATTGCATTCAAACGCGAATTCAGCTCTGCAGCTCATGCCCTTACCGTTGCCAGGCTATCGAGTGCTTCACGGATTGGAGCAAGAAAGCGGATCACCTCTGCCGTCACCTTGTCTCGTGGCGCTTTCTCTATCTCCTGAATCAGGGCGCTGCCGATCACCACCGCATCGGATAATGCGGCGATCGCCTTGGCGGTCGCCGCATCGCGGATGCCGAAACCCACGCCCACCGGCAGCTGGGAAAAACTGCGCACGCGCGTCACGCGGGCAGCGACGTCGGAGAGATCGATGTTGGCAGCTCCGGTCACGCCCCGCAGCGAAACGTAGTACAGATATCCGCGGCCGAGCTTGCCCACCTGCCCGAGCCGGCTATCGGTGGTGGTGGGCGAGAGCAGGAATATCGTGTCGAGGCCGCGCGCATCGAGCAGCCTGACCAGCGGCAGCGCTTCCTCGGGCGGGTAATCCACGACCAGCACGCCATCGGCATCAGCCGCCTTCGCCGCATCGGCAAAGCGCTCCAGGCCCAGCGCCTCGATCGGGTTGGCGTATCCGAACACCACCACCGGCGTCGCGCGGTCGGTCTTGCGGAACTCGGTGACATAGCCCAGCACGTCCTTCAGCGACACGCCGTGCTTCAGCGCGCGTTCGCTCGAGCGCTGGATCACGGGGCCATCGGCCATGGGGTCCGAGAACGGCACGCCCAGCTCGATCACGTCGCAACCGGCCTTGGCAAGCGTGTGCATCAGCGGCACGGTGAGCTTCGGATCGGGATCGCCGGCGGTGATGAAGGGGATGAGCGCCTTCCTCCCCTGCTTTTTCAACGCTTCGA
>CAYYZZ010000221.1:0-4765 GCA_964476235.1 uncultured Streptomycetaceae bacterium
CTCATCCCTCATCCCTCATCCCTCATCCCTCATCCCTCATCCCTCATCCCTCCGCCCTCATCCCTGAATTTGTTACGGCTTCATGATGAGCTTGCCCATGACCTGTCCCGATTCGAACAGCCGGTGCGCGCGCGGCGCCTCGGCCAGCGGAATGCGCTCATATATCGGCACCTTGATCGTGCCGTCGCTCAGCATTCGAATCAGCTCATGAGTGGCGCGAGCGCGCAACTCGGGCCACTCGTCCAGCGTATGCATGGTGAAATGACGGAAACCCAGGCTGCGCACGGGCGCCTTTTCGATGGCCCCGTGTAGGTTGCCTTGTGGCGGCCCTTCCAGGCGGCCGTAAAGAATCAGCTGGCCGAATCGGTCCAGACAATCAAACAAAGCCACCATCCCCGCTCCGCCGGCCAGGTCGAGCACCAGATCCACGCCACGACCCCCGGTCAATTGCTTTACCTGATCGACGATATTGCCGCGCTTGCGGTCGATGACCGCATCGGCCCCCTGCCCGCGCGCGAATGCCCCGCGCGCATCGGAACTCACCACGCCAATGACGTGCTTTCCGGCAGCTTTCGCGAGCTGCACGAGCGCCGTACCCACCCCGCCTGCCGCCGCGAGCACCAGCACGGATTCATATTGAAACCCCTTGAGCGCGGAGTTGAGCAGGTGCCAGGCGACCTGATAATTGGATAGTCCCGCCGCCTGATCCAGGTCGACTCCTTCGGGCAAGGCGTAGACAGAGCGTTCCCCCGCCGCCAGGTATTCGGCGTAACAACCTCCCCGCTCCTTGAATTCGCGCGCCGAAACAAATACCGGCTGTCCGGCGCGAAGGGTGCGCACCCTGCTTCCCGCTTCGACGACGGTACCGCTCATTTCGATGCCGGGTATCACGGGCAGCGGCGGCATCCAGAGATAGGTTCCCTTGCGCACCAGGGTTTCCGGCATGCACACGCCGATCGCATGCGCCTTGATGAGCACCTCGTCGGGCCCCGGCCGGGGCGTCGGCAGATCCACGTACTGCAGTACCTCGGGGCCGCCGGTCCGGGTGATTTGTATCGCTTTCATAAAGTCGTTTCGATTGCTTTCAGGCAACCCCTCGCATCGGTCGTAGCAGGATCATGATCCATTTTATTGTCTTATTTGACAGCCCGTACCCGCGCCAGCCGCGCCAGGCAAAAATGCGTAAACGCCAGCCCGGAGAGCACCGGCACCAGCAGATTGATCGGCGGCACGTAGAGCAGCAGCGACAACAGAATGCCGAGCAGGAACAGGTCGCCGCGCGAGGTGCGCAGGATGTGCGCGAACTCCGCGGCGCTCGCGTGCTCGGCGAGCGCATCGTAGCGGAACAGACGCTGGTTCAGGTACGCCGAGGCCAGCACCGGCGCCAGCACCGCGCCGATGCCCGTGAGCCACAGCGGGAGCGTGACGAGCCACAGCACGGCGAATACGACGATCGCCGCCGCGGCATTCCCCGCGCTGCCCAGGAAGGTGCCGCCCCTGAGCTGCTTGAGTTGCGGGTAATCCCGTGCCCCGACCAGCGGCACGATCACCGGCATGGCGACGATATCGGTGACGAGCACCGCCGTGATCAGCATGACCGGCAGCAGCAGCGCGAACGCCGCGATGCCGCTGCCCCAGATGAAGACCGAGGACAGCCCCCAATCGCGCACCCAGGTGAGCCAGGGTGTGCTCGCGATCCCGTCCGCGACCAGCCGCGCCCAGTCGCCGGCGAACGCCCACGCGAGCCCGGCCCAGACCAGGATGGCGGCGAGCGGCGGCACCAGCGCGAGCGCGAGCACGCGCGGCTCGCGCAGGTCTCGCAACGCTTTAAACAAGGCATCCAGCACCGGCCCCATCGCAATTTCCTTCAAACCGTTAACGAGCGCGCGTTGAGCAGCGAGACTCTTTTCGTCTGTCCCAACGCGCGCGGTTAAACCGGCGGCAATCGCCGTCCGGTTTAACCCATTTTAAGGGCAGAGCGGTGGAATGCGGGTACAATGCCCGCACGACAACTGCAACTCGAGCTTTGGAAAAATGCCCTACGCTGCTCGACCCTCACCCCTTCCCCCTCTCCCGAGGGGCGAGGGGAAATGGTCAGTGCGGAACGGGTTTTTCAACCCATTCCGCATGAATCGATAGCGCGCCGCAACCCCACCGGAATGCCATCCGCCCGCTCCGCCCTGCCCGCCTGGCAGAATCTCGTCGAGCATCAACACGCCGTCTCCCGCCTGCACCTGCGTGACCTCTTCGCGCAGGACCCCATGCGCTTCCGGAAGTTTTCCCTCGCCACGGATGGGATGCTGCTCGACTACTCCAAGCAACTCGTCACGGAAGAAACGATGCGCCTGCTCGCCGCGCTCGGACGCGAGTGCGGGCTCGAATCCTGGATAAAGCGCCTCTACGCGGGCGAACGCGTCAACTTCACGGAGGGCCGTGCCGCTTTGCACGTGGCGCTGCGCTCGGCGGATCCCATGCTGCTCGATGGCCGCGATTTGACCGAGGAGGTGCGGGCGGTCATCGGGAAAATGCGCAGGTTCTGCGACAGCTTGCGCTCCGGAGAAGCCAAGGGCGTGACCGGGGAACATTTCACCGACGTCGTCAACATCGGCATCGGCGGCTCCGACCTGGGCCCCGCCCTCGCTTGCGAAGCATTGGCTCCCTACGCGACACCACCCTTGAAGGCGCATTTCGTGTCGAATGTCGATGGCCACGCGATTGCGGCCGTGCTGGGGCCTCTGGATCCGGCGCGCACCCTGTTCATCATCGCATCCAAGACGTTCACTACCCAGGAAACCATGATTAACGCGCGGACCGCGCGCGATTGGCTGGCCGCGAAGCTTGGCCCGGCCGGCGCGGCCATGCACTTCTGCGCGGTGACCGCCAGCCCGGCGCGAGCGGCCGAGTTCGGCGTCGCGCCCAATCGCGTGTTCGAGTTCTGGGACTGGGTCGGCGGCCGCTACTCGCTGTGGTCGGCGATCGGATTGCCGATCGCGCTCGAGGTAGGCATGGATCATTTCGAGGAATTTCTCGCGGGCGCGCGCGAGATGGACCGTCACTTTGCCAGTGCTCCGCTGGAGCGCAACCTGCCCGTGGTCATGGCACTGCTCGGCGTTTGGTACGCCGATTTCTTCCGCGCGTCTTCCCGCGCCGTGCTGCCTTACGACGAGCGGCTGCGGCTGCTGCCCTCCTATCTGCAACAACTCGAGATGGAGAGCTGCGGCAAGGGGACAATGCGTGACGGAACCGCGGTCGATTACCCCACTTCGCCAGTCGTATGGGGCACAGCCTGCACCAACGGCCAACACGCCTATTTTCAGTTGCTGCACCAGGGCACCCATCTCATACCCGCGGACTTCATCGCATTCTGCGAGCCACACCACCGCCTGCCAGCGCATCACGACATCCTGCTCGCCAACTTCTTCGCCCAGACCGAAGCACTCATGCGCGGCAGGACCGAGGAGGAAACTGCGGCGGAGATGCGCGAACAGGGACTGCCCGATGGCGAGATCCGGCGCCTGGCGCCGCACCGCGCCTTCGAGGGCAACCGGCCGAGCACTTCCATCCTGTGCGACAGGCTCGATCCGAAGACGCTCGGTGCCCTGATCGCGCTCTACGAGCACAAGGTATTTGCCGAGAGCGTGATCTGGAATATCAACGCCTTCGACCAGTGGGGCGTGGAGCTCGGCAAGCGCCTTGCGGACCGCATCCTGCCCGAACTCGGCGCGGCCGCGCCGGTCTCAGGTCATGACGCCTCGACCAATGGATTGATCAACCACTACAAGGCGAATCGCAAATGATGATTCGCCTGCTATCGGCTATTAGCTATCAGCATTTAGCTCGAACCGTTTCAGGCTAACAGCTAATCGCAAACGGCTTACCGCTGAATTTAAAGGAGGAAAACATGAACGACGAAGCGCTCAACATGAGCATCCGCAAATTCCTGAAGACCGTCGGCGTCAATTCGCAGCTGGCGATCGAAAAGGCGGTGCACAAGGCGATCGCGGACGGCAAGCTCAAGGGCAACGAGAGCTTCCCCGCCGCGATGACGCTCACGGTCGGGAAATTGAGCCTCGACGTGAAGTTCGACGGTGAAATCAGGCTTGAGTGAGGCAACCCCCGTGAGATCGTGAGGTCGGGAGATCGTGAGAGAGTCTGACTTCGCGCTCACGCCCTCACGGATTTTGTCGCTCTCACGCTCTCCCGCTCTCACGTCTTTACAGCTTCAGGAAATGTTCGCGGTAGTACTTCAGCTCCTCGATGGATTCCTGGATGTCGGCAAGCGCCTCGTGCTTGCCGTGCTTGACGAGCCCCGCCATGATCGCCGGCTTCCAGCGCTTCGCCAGTTCCTTCAGGGTGCTCACGTCAAGGTTGCGGTAGAGAAAGAACGCCTCCAGCACGGGCATGTGCCGCGCGAGAAAGTGCCGGTCCTGGTGCACGGAATTACCGCACATCGGGGATGTCTTGGGCGGGACATGCTCGGCGAGAAACGCGACCAGGCGCTGCTCGACCTCGCCCTCGGTCAGCGCGGAAGCCTTGACGCGCTCGATCAGCCCCGATTTCGCGTGCGTAGACTTGTTCCAGTCGTCCATCCGGTCGAGCACCGCGTCCGCCTGGTGCACCACCAGCACCAGCCCCTCGGCCACCGTGTTGAGCTGCGAGTCGGTGACGATCAGCGCCACTTCCAGGACCTTGTCGGCATCGGGGTCGAGGCCGCTCATCTCCATGTCGATCCAGATGAGGTTGTTGGGGTCTTGTGCCATTATTG
>CAYYZZ010000222.1:0-4749 GCA_964476235.1 uncultured Streptomycetaceae bacterium
TTCAAGGTTCAAGGTTCAAGGTTCAAGGTTCAAGGTTCAAGGTTCAAGGTTCAAGATTGTCAGCGCGCGCTTCCGCTCGCGATATCGAACTTGGAACCTGGAACTCGGAACCCGGAACCCTGATCTCGGAATCGACGATCAGGCGGGGATCAGCTTCGCGTACTCCAGCGCGAGCCACTTCAGGCCGCCGTTGCGGAAGTTGACCTGCACGCGCGCGTCCGGACCACGCCCCTCCGCGCTGACGATGACGCCGGCGCCGAAGGTGGCGTGCACCACGCTCTGGCCGACTTTCCAGGGAAGATCGGGTTGCGAGATGCGAGATGCGGGATGCGAGTTGATAATTGTCGCCCTTCCGCCGCGTGGTCCTGACTCGAATCCCGAATCCCGTATCCCGTATCCGGGGTTGATGCGGCGCATCAGGTTCTCGGGAATTTCACGGAAGAAGCGCGAGGCGATCCCGTAGCGCGTCTGGCCGTGCAGCATCCGGTTTTGCGCGAACGAGAGATACAACCGGCGGCGCGCGCGCGTCAACGCCACGTACATCAGCCGCCGCTCCTCCTCGATGCCGTCGGCCTCCGTGAGGCTGTTCTCGTGCGGGAACAGCCCCTCTTCGAGCCCGCTCACGAACACGCTGTGAAACTCGAGCCCCTTCGCCGAGTGCACGGTCATGAGCTGCAGGGCGTCCGTTCCGGCCTCCGCCTGGTGCTCGCCCGCTTCCAGCGCGGCGTGGGAGAGAAACGCGCTCAATTCGTCGGGCTCGTCCACGCCCGCGGCCTCGCCTGCCGGCTGCACGTCGCGCTCCGCGATGAACGCCGCCGCCGCATTGATCAACTCCGCGAGGTTTTCCAGGCGGCCGGCGCCCTCGCGCTCGGCCTGGTAGTGCGCCTTCAACCCGCTCGCCTCGATCACGTGCTCGATGACTTCGGGCAAGGGCAGGCCCTTCGTCGCCTCCCGTATTTGCTCGACGAGGGCGACGAAGGCCGGGATGCCCTTGAGGGATGAGTGATGAGCCCCGTTAGAGGCCGCGCCTCTAACGGGGTGGGTGATGAGGGATGAATCGGTTGCACCTTCAGCGGCTCTTCCTTCATCCTTCTGCCTTCCGCCTCCCGCCTTCAGAAGCGCCGCTGCCCACAAGCTTATGCTCTGTTCCTTCGCGGTCTCGGCGAGCTGCTCGAGCGAGCGGGCGCCGATGCCGCGCGTGGGAAAGTTGATGATGCGCGTGAGCGCCCCGTCGTCGGCGGAGCTGGCGACCAGCCGGAGATACGCAAGCGCGTGCTTCACTTCCTGGCGCTCGAAGAAGCGCAGCCCGCCGTATACCCGGTACGGCACGCCGGCGGAGAAGAGCGCGTGCTCGATTACGCGCGACTGCGCGTTGGAGCGGTAGAGCACGGCGATCTGGGCGAGCGCCACGCCCTCCGCGCGCAACGCCCGCGCCTCGTCCACGATGTAGCCGGCTTCCTCGAAGTCGGTCGCCGCCTCGAACACGCGCAGCGGCTCGCCTTTCGATTCCACGGTCCACAGGTTCTTGCCGAGCCGGCGGCGGTTGTGGCCGATCAACGCGTTGGCGGCATCGAGAATGTGGCCGTGCGAGCGATAGTTCTGCTCGAGCTTGATCACGCGCTCGATCGCGAAATCCCGCTGCAGGTCCTGCATGTTGGCGGCGGACGCCCCGCGAAAGGCGTAGATCGAGTTGTGCGTGACGATGCCGTTCGCGACGAAGTTATGGGTAGGCTCCACGTTTAGGTCGCAAACGCGACGGCGGGCGCTCGGTAGCCGTCGCACACTCTGCACGGCGTCGAAGCGGCCCCTTTCGTCAACCATGACCATGCCGGGACGCACCGCGCTCGCACGAACGAAGGGGACCGATTGACTGTGTACGTGCGCCTTGAAGATGAACTCCCCGTTGACCGCGCGTTTGAGTCGGTGCGCGAATGCCAACGCCTTCCCGAAATCGGCGCGTATGATTTCGACCTTCCAGCCACGCCAGCCGCGTTTTCCCCGCCGCACGACGAAACCCGCGCGTTCAAGCGCCCGTTTGCCCGCGGCATCAGACCCCATCAGGAAAACCCTGTGCATGGGACGGCGTCCCCGGCGATCCGCACAAAGGGTGACCGTGATATTGCGCCGGTTGGAATTGCGCGACCGCGGCCGCAGGTGCGGCTCGTCGGGATCGAGGTCGAGGTCGCGCAGCAGTCGCTTCGCCGCCTTCTCCGTATCCAGGGAATCGAATATCCGGCGGATGTACGTGAGTTCGTGGACGAGTCCGTTGGTTCCCTTGCCCTTTCTGGGGACAAAGGGAAGGGTCGGCAGCCCATAGCGCAGGGAAAACAGCATTTCCTGCACGCGCGCTTCATTCTCGTTCGGGTGGGCGGTCAGCACCCAGAGCGCGTCGGCGTGCTCCTGCATGCTGCGCTGACGGAAGCCGACGATCGGCCGTTTCTGCCCCTTCGTGTAAACCTGTGTAGTGCCGACCCGATAGCCCGCTCCGCGTTTCATCATCAAATAGGTGAAGTACGTTTGCGGCGTCTGGCCAAGGACATACCCCGCGAAGTGCGTGTGTTCCGGCGTGCTGACGAGCTTTCGCCCGGAACGCAGGCGGATCTCGACCAGACGCTCCGTCCGGGACCGGGAGAAGGCTGCGGTGACGATTGCGGGTCGGAAATCGCCTGGGCCAAAAGCCGACACCACCTCGTTGCCGGCACGCACATGCTCGATGCGGCGGGTCGTTCCGTCAGCCATCTTGATGCGCGTACCCTCAAGCAGGCATTGATCGTCATCTCCCACACAGAAGGGTTTTGCGCCGCCGGACGCGAGAAGCTTGAGCCACCGGTATTGCAGCCGGTTGGTGTCCTGGAACTCGTCCACCAGGACGTGGCAGAAACGCGCGCCGTAGTGGGCCCGCAACGCCTCGTTGGCGGAAAGCAGCTCGTAGGAGCGCAGCAGCAGTTCGGCGAAATCCACCACGCCCTCGCGGTTACATTGCTCGTCGTAGGCGGCGTAGATGTCCTTCATGCGCCGCGTGAACTCGTCGTGCGCCTCGACCTGGGGGGCGCGCAAGCCCTCGTCCTTGGCTGCCGTCACGAACCACTGCACCTGGCGCGGGGGAAAGCGTTCCTCGTCCACGTTGAGGCGCTTCAGCAGCCGCTTGATGAGCGAGAGCTGGTCCTGCGAGTCGAGGATCTGGAACAGCTGCGGGAGGCCGGCTTCACGGTAGTGCGCCCGCAGCAGGCGGTTGCACAGGCCGTGGAAGGTGCCGACCCACATGCCGCGGGTGTTGATCGGCAGCATCGCGGAAATGCGCGCCAGCATCTCCTTCGCCGCCTTGTTGGTGAAGGTGACGGCGACGAGCCCGTGCGGGCTCGCCTGCCCGGTCTGGATCAGCCAGGCGACGCGCGTGGTGAGCACGCGCGTCTTGCCGCTGCCGGCGCCGGCCAGGATCAGGGCGGACTGGTGAGGCAGCGTGACAGCTTCGAGCTGCCGTTCGTTCAAGCCGGAGAGAAAATCAGGCAACATAATCGACGCGATTCATCGCGCCGATTATAAAGTACAAACACTGGCGCCGCCCCGTGCGACTGGGGCGAGAGGAGAAGTCAATCGCCCCGTTGTCCGAATAATCCTTGTTGTAAGAAAACGGCCGCCGTATCGCCGTTTTCTTATCTTGACACGGCCGCTTCCGCGAGGCCGAGCGCCTTCAGTTTTTCGGCGGTTGCCCCCGCGTCCTGCCGCGTCGGCAGGTTCTGGATGCGCACGCGGTACTCCTCGCCGCCGTCCTCTTTCTTCGCCGGCCGTATCACCGCGGGGTAGCCCGCCGCGCGCAGCCTGTCGTAGGCGTCGAGCGCGGTCTTCTGGTCCGGCGCGACGCTGGCGTCCACGTGGTAGCGCCCGCCGCGGCGCGCGCCGCCGCTGCCCGGCGCGATATCGGTTTCGGTGGCCCAGGTCTCCAGCTGCTTCCTGTCCACCGGGGCGACCGGAAGCGGCTTGTCCTTGCGCGGGGCGATGAAGAAGGACAGCGGCTCCGCCATGGTGAACTGGCTCCCGCCGTGCTCGACGCCGATCCTGCCCTCGATCAGGCACACGATGTCGCGGTCTTCCGCCGACTTGCCCCACACGTCGGTGCCGCGGATGCCGGCCGTGATGGTGCTGATGCGGAACTTGACGTCACGGCTCGCTTTTCTCTTGCCGAAGATATCGGTGGTGAAGCGGAACGCGCCGCGCACGACGTCGAGCGACGCCGTGACGAGCCGGGCCACGTCCGGGCCCCGCTTGTCGGCAAGGTCGTCCACGGCGAGCACGGCGTTCTCGCCGAGTTTTATCGCGCTGCCTTCCGCCATGCGCAGCAGCACGCGGGCGCCGGGGCCGGTGACAACGCGGTCCTTGTCGGCAAGCCGCATGCCGGCCGCGAGCGGCAGGCGCACGCCGCCGCGCTCCAGCCAAGCCGGGCTCGCCACGCCTTCGACGGTGAGCGTTGAGGCGGCAGCCGGCACCGTGGCCAACGCGAGCAGCATCATCAAGCTAATTCCGAGTCGCATGGTTATCTCCGTGGCATCCGTGGCTGCCGCCTTATACGGCCCAGTATAGAGCGCGGATGCGGCTATAATTGTGCGCCCATGCAGCAGAAATACAATCCGCACGTCATCGAGCGCGAGGCCCAGCAGCACTGGGAAAGCACCGGCGCCTTCCGCGCGACGGAGACACCCGGCAAGCCCAAGTACTACTGCCTCTCGATGTTCCCCTACCCCTCGGGCAAGC
>CAYYZZ010000223.1:0-4706 GCA_964476235.1 uncultured Streptomycetaceae bacterium
TGCAAACTGCCCACTGAAAACTGCAAACTCGGGGGATCGAACCACGACTCACGACTCACGCTGACCTAAACCCAGCATTTTCATTGCTAAAACCGCCTCAAACCCGCATACTCGCTCGTCGCACCGGCAGCCGGACAGTGTTCAGTGTTTTCACCATTCCGGACGCCATCGTCGTCTTCCCCGCTCGATGCCGCGCCCATCCCGGGCGCGGGTCGCGGGAAATTCACGCGCAGCACATCACCGCGGGAGAGCGGCAGCGCTGCTCGGGTCCCGCCGGAAAGATTCGCACATGGCCAAGGAAGAAACGATCGAAATGATCGGCATCGTCGACGAAGTGCTGCGCAACGCGGTGTTCCGCGTGACGCTCGACAACGGCGTCGCGATCACCGCCCACGCCTCGGGCAAGATGCGCCAGCGCCGCATCCGCGTCCTCACCGGCGACCGCGTCACCGTCGAGATGTCGCCCTACGACCTGACGAAGGGCCGCATCAACTTCCGGCATAAGGACGTCAATGCGCCGCCGCCGATGGCGCCGCGGCCGGCGTATTTGCGGCGGAGATAGCTCCGCCTGAGGGATGAGGGCGGAGGAATGAGGAGCTTAGGTTCAAGGTTCAAGGTTCGGACCTTGTTCCTTGTACCTTGCACCTTGTGAGCGGCGCGGGCCGACGCGGCGCTCGCCTAGTCAGCCTTGGCGCCGCTCTTCTTGACCACGTCCGCCCACTTCGCCATGTCGGCGAGGAGGAACTTGTGGAAGTCCTCCGGCTTGCTGCCGACCGGCGTGCCGCCGAGGCCGACGATGCGCTTGTTCGTGGCCGGCTCGTTGAGCACTTTCATCAGCTCGCCGTAGATGCGGTTCACCAGCGCCTTCGGCATTTTCGGCGGCGCCGTGATGCCGTACCAGCCGACCACTTCGTAGTCGGGCAGGCCCGATTCCTTCACGGTCGGGATGTCCTCGTATCCGGGGATGCGCTTGGCGGTGGTCACCGCGAGAGCGCGCAGCTTGCCGGCGCGGGCCTGCGGCAGCGCGCCGAGCAGCCCGGCGAAATTGAACTGGTATTCCCCGCCCAGCAGAGCGGTGAGCGCAGGCCCGGTGCCCTTGTAGGGAATGTGCTGCGCTTTCACGCCTGCCTGGAGGTTGTAGAGCTCGCCCGCCAGGTGGCCGCCGCTGCCGTGGCCCGCGGAGCCGAAGTTGAGCGCGCCCTTGTAGTTGCGGGTCCAGTCGAGGAACTCCTTGAAGTTCTTCGGCGGGGAATTCGGGTTGATGATGAGCACGAGGCCCGCCTCGGTGAGCTGCGTGATCGACGTGAAGTCGTTGACCGGGTGATACGAGAGCTTCATCAGCGCCGCGTTCACCGTGTGCTGGTGGTAGGCCATGAACAGCGTGTAGCCGTCCGGCGCCGACGCCTTGACGATCTCGGCGCCCAGCACGCCGGAGGAACTAGCGCGATTGTCGACGATGACCTGCGTGTTGAGCGTCTCCGTCAGCCGCGCGGCGAAGATGCGCGCGAGGCCGTCGGTGGTGCCGCCCGGCGCCGCGGGGGTGACGACGCGGATCGGCCGCGACGGCCAATCCGCGGCCGGCGCCGCGGCCGCGGCGAACACCAGGCAAAAGGGCAGGTAGCGATTCAGCAGCAGGCGTTGCATGCGCATGACGAGGTCTCCTCAATATTTTATTTTGATGCCCCATCATACCGCGAGACACAAGTTACAAGTTACAAGTTACAAGCTACAAGCTACAAGACACAAAAGTACAAGGCGCTAGGGTTGATCCTTGATCCTTGAACCTTGAACCTTGAAACTTGAAACTTGTTCCTGTCTCAGGACGCCGCGGCCTTCGCCTTGGCTTCCAGTGCTTCCCAGCGCTCGAGTTTTTTCATGAGCAGCTGTTCGATTTCCGCGGCGCGGGCCTGGTCGGCGCGGAGGATGTCGGGCGACTGCCGGTAGTAGTCCGGCGCGCTCATGCGTGCGGCGAGCGCGTGCTGCTCGGTTTCGAGCGCCTCGATCTCGCGCGGCAGCACTTCCAGTTCGCGCGTTTCCTTGTTGCTCAGCTTGGCGCGAGCACGCTCGCCGCTCCGGCTCGCTGCGGGAGCCACCCCTGACACCACCCCGGCGCTACGCGCCACCCCTCCTCGGGAAGGAGAGGAGCTTTTTTCACCACCCCCGCGCGCGGCGCTCGCGACCCCTCCTTGGGAAGGAGGGGAGCTTTCTTCACCACCCCGGCTCGCTGCGCGATCCACCCCTCCTCCGGCAGGAGGGGAGGTTTGGCGGAGCCAGTCGGTGTAGCCGCCGGCGTATTCGCGCCAGCGGCCGCCGCCTTCCGCCGCGAGGGTCTGGGTGACGATGTTGTCGAGGAAGGCGCGGTCGTGGCTCACGAGCAGCAGCGTGCCGTCGTAGTCCTGCAGCGCCGCTTCCAGCAATTCCAGCGATTCGATGTCGAGGTCGTTGGTCGGCTCGTCCAGCACCAGCACGTTCGCGGGCCGCGCGAACAGCCGCGCCAGCAGCAGGCGGTTGCGCTCGCCGCCGGAGAGCCGGCGCACCGGCGAGGTGGCGCGGCGCGGCGGGAACAGGAAATCGCCGAGGTAGCTCATGACGTGTTTCTTCACGCCGTTCACCTCGACCCATTCCGAGCCCGGGCTGATGGTTTCAGCAACGGTCTTGTCCGGGTCCAGAGCTTCCCGCAACTGGTCGAAGTAGGCGGGCTGGACGTTGGTGCCCAGGCGCACGCGTCCCGCGTCGGGCGCAAGCGTGCCGAGGATCAGCCGGATGAGCGTGGTCTTGCCCGCGCCGTTCGCGCCGATCAGGCCGAGGCGGTCGCCCCGGCTGATGAGGAGATCGAGGTCCTTCACCACCGGGCTGTGTGCGGGGCGGCCCGGGTAGTTCTTCGTCACGCCGGTCAGCTCGGCCACCAGCTTCCCCGAGCGTTGTCCTGCGCCGATGGCGAGCTTCACCGCACCGAGGCGCTCGCGCCGCGCTGCGCGTTGCTCGCGCAGGCGCATCAACCGGGTGACGCGGCCCTCGTTGCGCGTGCGTCGCGCCTCGATGCCCCGGCGGATCCATGCTTCCTCCTGCGCCCAGAACTTGTCGAACTTGCGCCGCGCGACCGCTTCGGCGGCGAGTTCGCCCTCCTTCCTGCGCTCGAAGTCCGAGTAGTTGCCAGGGTAGGAATGCAGCAGGCCGCGGTCGAGCTCGACGATGCGCGTGGCGAAGCGGTCGAGGAAGGCTCGGTCGTGGGTCACCACGATCGCGGACGGATGCCTCACCAGCGCGTTCTCGATCTGCGCGATGCCGTCGAGGTCGAGGTGATTGGTCGGCTCGTCGAGCAGCAGCAGCTCGGGCTGGAGCGCGAACGCGAGGGCGAGCGCCGCGCGCTTGGTCTCGCCGCCGGACGCAGCTTCCGGGGACAGGTTCTCGTCCACCCCGAAGCGGTGCAGGAATTCGGCGAGCCGCGCCTCTAAACGCCATCGCTCCCGATCATCTTGAAAATGAGCATGGATCGCGGGGATATGGCCGCGCAGCAGCAGGCTCGCCCGCAGCGTCGGCGCGTGCGGCAACTGCGGCTCCTGCTCCACCAGCGCCACCCGCAGGCCGTCGCGCATCCTCAACTCGCCGTCGTCGAGCGCCGCCGTGCCGGCGATGACGCTTAGCAGCGAGGACTTGCCGGTGCCGTTGCGGCCGATCAGCCCGATGCGCTCGCCCGCTTCCATCACGAAGGCGGCGCGGTCGAGCAGCGGCAGCTCACCGTAGGCGAGCTGGGAATCGGCGAGGGTGAGGAGGGGCATTGCTGAGGGATGAGGGAGTGACCCGTTGGCAGTTGGCAGCCGTCAGTTGGCAGTTGCTGCAAACTGCAAACTGAAAATTGAAAACTGCAAACTTTATAGCTGTCAGGCGATGCCGACAAAAACCGCGAGGGAGCGGTTGACCTTGAGCATCGTGGCGTCGTCGAGCCGGCCGATCACCCCGCCGACACGCTCGCGCACCACCGTCGTCACTTTATCCACCTGTATCTGAGAGACCCTGCGCAGGCCATTTTCCGGCGACGGGTCCACGGTGATCCGGAATATCGGCGCGTAACGCAGTTCGCTCGTAACTAGGCACAGCGTCACACTCGGTGATTCGTCGAACAGGTCGGACTGTATGACCAGGGCCGGGCGCGGTTTGCCATAGTCGCCAGGTGCTGCGACCGTCACCAAGTCACCGCGACGCATTTTCGTCCCAATCGCCTGCGCGCGCGATGAATTCCAGCGCGTCGGCCTCCGCGGGATCCCCCTTCAGCAAGCGGGATTGGCGCTTGCACTCGGCGGCGAAGCGCTTGGAGCGCGTGTCCGGCACCCATAGCTGAACCAGGCGCAGCCCGGCCGCCTGCTTGCGGGTGCGGTAGCCCCGCATCCGTTCCTTTGCCTTCATCACCTTCATGACCTACTCCGTAACATGTTACACTGCATGTTACGCCGGGAGGGGGTAAATCTCAAGCGACATGGGGTTTCCGTTCACTCATCACCCATCACTCATCACCAATCACTCGGGATTTTGGGCTAGTACTTTGATTAACAACGGGATAAAATACGCCCTGCCCCTTTTCCGACGATAGCGGTGCGAATGGCGAAGAAGTACGACGAGTCATCAGTAAAAAAGCTCAGAGGCATCGAGCCCATCCAGCGGCTCCCGGGGATGTATACCCGGACGTCCGACCCCACCCACATCATCCA
>CAYYZZ010000224.1:0-4692 GCA_964476235.1 uncultured Streptomycetaceae bacterium
ACACTGACCCCATTTACGCTTGTGCAGGCTGCGGGTTGGAGGAGAACGTCCCGGTCGGCTACTTAGCGGGCCGCAGGGCTCAGACTGACCGCTTACCTGTGACCCCTTCCCCAGAAGCGGCAAATGAGGTCACCCATTTACGTTTGCTCGGAAAATAGCGACTGTGCCATGAGCGACTTTTAAGGTAACGTACTACTTATGGGATCCAGCAATTCCAGGCTGATCGTCACCATAGACCCCCAAATCCTCGGGGGAACGCCGGTATTTGCGGGCACGCGGGTACCGGTGAAGAATCTTTTCGACTACCTCGAGGCCGGAGATAGCCTTGAAGTCTTTCTGGACGCCTTTCCTTCCGTCACGCGGGAACAAGCGGTCGCCGCGCTTGAAATGGCGCGCGAGGCGCTGGTAGCGGATGCGCATCCTGCTTGACGAATCCCTCCCGCGTCACCTTGCCGCCGACTTTCCCGCACAACCGCATCGATTCACTGCGGCCTCTTGTGCCCTCTATCGAGAAGCTCCTGAAGGAGATCAAGGCCGGTACGCTGAGGCGTGTGAGCGCATGACTACGGCAATAACGGGACGACAGGGAGTCCAGCGACATCGTCAGGAAGGTCTTCGGCGCCCTGCGTTGATTAACACGCCGCCAAGACCGGTTAAAACCGGACGCGGCGCGCCGGTTTAACTCCGCGCGGTAGAACGGACGAATCCAAGGGCAAATGGGGCAAATGGGGTCAGAGTAACTTTTCCATAATTTATCTGACTCCGACCCTAATTATTCCCCAGTTCGCCAGCTCGCGCGCTTGCGCCTGCACCTGGTCGTGGAACTCCTTGATGCGCAGCAGCGAGCGCACCCGCGCCAGCAACTCGGGCTGGTTGATCGGCTTGGACAGGAAATCGTCGGCGATTGCAGGACTGGACGGTTCCGTCCACCGAGAACGTCCGTCGCCTCGAACCGTTCAGGAGGACCGGGCGGAGCGCTGTTGCGCCAGCATGGCTTCCATCTTCTCCGGCGGCACGGGCGGGCTGAACAGATAGCCTTGCATCTGCTCGCAGCGGAGCGATCTCAGGAATTTCGCCTGCGCTTCGGTTTCAACGCCTTCTGCGACCACCTTCAGGTTGAGGGAATGGGCCAACGAAATGATTACGGAGACGATGGCCTTGTTCTCCGCGCTGTTCTCCATATTGACGATAAAGGTGCGGTCAATCTTCAGCACGTCAACAGGCAGTTTTGCGACGTAGGCGAGCGACGAATATCCGGTCCCGAAATCGTCGATGGCGATTGCCACGTTCATGGCCCTGAGCGCCGCGAGCTTCTCGATGTTCTGCTCTATATCCTCCATGATCAGGCTCTCGGTGATTTCCAGGTCGAGCCCGTGCGCCTCGGTGCGGCCTTCGGCAAGCGCCTGCTGCACGACGGTGACGAAGTCCTTTCGCCTGAGCTGAATCGGGGAAACATTGATGGCGATGCGCGGCGGCTGCAGCCCCGCGGCCAGCCATCGCCGGTAGTCCTTCAAGGCCTTCCTGATGACCCATTTCCCGACTTCGAGTATCAACCCGGTCTCCTCCAGCAGCGGAATGAATTTGAGTGGCGGCACCATGCCTGTTTCGGGATCGTTCCAGCGAATCAGTCCTTCCAGCCCGCTGATCCGGCCTGTCACGAGGTCAACCTTTGGCTGGTAGTAGAGTACAAACTGCTCTTCTTCCAGGGCCTTGCCCAGTTTGTTTTCAAGGAACAGTTTTCCGGCAACCGTGACGTTCATCTGCGCCGTGTAGAACAGATACGGTTCCCCCGATGCCGTGGCTTTCTTGAGCGCGGTTTCAGCATTGATCAACAGCGCATCCGCATCGCCTCCATCGTTGGGGAAAAGCGCAATGCCCGACTTGACGGATATGCGCAGATCGGTTCCGTCCACCGTGAAAGGCCGGTTGAAAAGCGGGATGATCTTTCGCTCCAGAAGGTGCAAGGAATCCGACTCATCCTTCATGTCTATTAGCAAAATGGCAAAACAGTCGGGGCCGGCGCGGGCCACCAGATTGGGCACGGCAACCGCGGTTCTCAGGCGTTCCGCAGCCAGCTTGAGCAGGGAATCGCCGGCCTGGCGGCCCAGCGTATCGTTTACGTTCCGGAACCGCTCCAATTCAATGACTATGACTGCCAGGATCCTGCGGTCCTGTTTCGCGGCGTTCACCCGCTGATTCACGCGGTCGCAAAAAAGGGTGCGGTTGGGAAGTTCTGTCAGAGCATCGTAATAGGCCAGGTAGTCGAGTTTGTCTTCCTTGGAGAGGTAATTGAGCCCAAAGGAAACGTCTCCGGCCAACTCGTTCAGCAGCCTCATCTCCTCTGCCGTGAAGACACCCGGCACTGCCGCATAGAACGCAATCAGACCCACCGCCTGGTTTGCCACCAGCAGCGGCAGGATGACCAGGGAAGCGTAGCCGCGCGATAAAGCTTCTTTCTTGTACAAGACTCTCGGGTCGGTCTCGATATGGTTGACGATGACGGGCTTCCCGCTGAGCAACGCCAGCTTGCCGGCGCCTTCACCGTCGGGCAAGTGGCGTACGGCGCGCCCCACCTCTTCCAGGTATCCGTCCTCATGTCCTGCCCAAGCTTCGGGACTGGTGTACAGGGTGCCCGGTTCCACGAGGCCGATCCACGCCATCCTGAACTGGCCATGCTCCACCGCGATTTGGCAGACCTCCTTGAATAATTGCGGGCGGTCGTGAATGCGCATCAGGGCGGAATTGATGCCGCTCAATACCGTTTGCATGCGGGAAAGCCTGGCGAGTTGGTCCAACGTGCGGCTCGCGCGCAGCATATAGCGGGCGCGGTGCCCCAATATCGGCCAGTTGATGGGTTTCGTGATGAAATCCGTGGCGCCGGACTGATAGGCGCGGTCGATGGATTCCACATCGTTCAGTCCCGTCATCATCAGCACCGGGACATGCAGGCCCGCCGGCATTGCGCGCAATTCGCTGCACACGGCGAATCCGTCCTTGTCCGGCATCTGGACGTCGAGCAGCACAATGTCGGGCCGGTCCCTGCTGAATGCAGCCAACCCCGCCGTCCCGCTCTCGGCCTCAATGACCCGCAAACCGTTCTGCTCGAGCACCTCACGCGCCAACAGGCGTATCGTCGCGTCGTCGTCAACCACCAGCGCCAGGGGTGAAGGCGTGGGCAGGCTCGCGTCGTTCATGCCGGGTTGAATTGCATTTGCAACGCTGGTACCAACTTCTTGTATTCGTCTTCGATGATCCCAAGCCGCTCCTGTGCTTGTTCGCAGCTGCCGGCGCGCGCGTCGTGTTCCATCTCTTCGCACAACCCGGCCAGCCTCAGCGCGCCCAGATTGGCGCTGCTCGACTTGCAGGAGTGCGCGGCGCGTTGCATCGCGGCGCAGTCGCTTCGCGCCACCGCGTCGCGCAGGGCGTCGAGGAGCTTGGGTGCATCCTCCAGGTACAAGGTGATTACTTTCTTCAGAATATCCGGAGCCCCTGGACGCTGCAGGGCGCGAATCCTGTCCAGCGCCTGGAAATCGAGCAGTCTGCGGTCCGCGCTCGAACCGCCGGCGCGCGGTGCAGGAACTGGGGTCCGGGCTGCCGGCTTCCGATCTGCGCCCGCGGGCAGCCAGCGCCGTAATACCGCGTCCAATTGTTCCTGGCTGAATGGCTTGGAGAGGAAATCGTCCATCCCGGCGGCCAAACAGCGTTCGCGGTCGCCGTGCATGGCATCGGCAGTGAGCGCGATGATCGGAATGCGGCGCGGCCGAGAGGGCGGGACGGCGGAGGATGGGACGGCGGAGGACATGGCGGCGGATGCTTCCTGACGGCGAATCTCCGCAGTTGCCTCAAAACCGTCCATTTCCGGCATCTGGCAGTCCATGAAGATCAAGTCGAAGGCATTGTCGGAAATGCGGCCGGAAAACGCCGCCACTGCTTCATGCCCGTTACCTGCGACTTCCACCTGGCTGCACAAGTCCTGCAGCATGGCTATCGCAACTTCCTGGTTCACCGGATTGTCCTCGACCAGCAGCACTTTGGCATTCAACCGGGAATAGCCGCGTTCCGGAATGATGGCAACTTCGAACCCATCGGTTTTTCCTGGCGCGTTCGTCAGCTTGACGATGCAATCGAACAGCTGCGATTTCGAAACCGGCTTGGTCAGCACGCAGACGAGGCCCAGCTCGCGCGCGGTTGCATCGGGGACATCGTGACCCATCGAGCTCAATAGCACAAGCTCCAGCAAGGCGATCTTTGAAGTGTTTCGGATATGTTGAGCCAGCTCGAGGCCGTCCATCCCGGGCATGTCCACATCCAGAATCGCGAAAGCGTACGGCTCGCCCGCGCGCAGCATCGCCAGCGCTTCGGTGCCGCTGGCCGCGCTATCCACCTGTATCCCCCATGCGCCGAGCTGCTGGCTCAGGATATCGCGGTTGGTTGCATTGTCGTCCACGATCAGGGCGCGCGCGCCATGCAGGCTGCGCAGCATTTTCCCCGGATTGGTAGGCTCGTCCGGCGAGGATGAATTCTTTTTCAGGCGCGCTGTAAACCAGAAGGTCGATCCCCGGCCTACCGCGCTTTCGGTCCCGATCTCGCCGCCGAGCATCTCCGCAAGCTCCTTGGAAATAGCGAGTCCCAGCCCGGTGCCGCCATATTTGCGGGTAGTGCTGCCGTCCGCCTGGGAAAAAGCTTCGAAGA
>CAYYZZ010000225.1:0-4686 GCA_964476235.1 uncultured Streptomycetaceae bacterium
TGACCGGTTGCGGGAAGAGATAGTACGGCGCGTAGCCCGCCACGGTTACCGCACCCAGGACAAACGCGATTACGAGGGATGCGCGATGCGAAATGGTATAGGGCGGTTGCTGGACGTTATCCGCTGTGCCCTCATCCATCATCCCTCATCCCTATTTTTTCTTGGCGACCTGCAGCAAGTGCAGCCGCCGGCTGTCGGCGCGCAGCACCTTGAAAGTGAGATTATCGAAACTGATCTGCTCGCCGCGCTTGGGCACGCGCCCGAAGCGCGACATGACGAGACCGCCGATGGTGTCGAAATCCTGGTCGCTGTAGAGGGTGCCAAAAGCGGCGTTGAAGTCGGCGATCTCGGTCAGCGCCTTGACGCGGTACTGCCCCCCTTTCTCGGGGACGATATTGTCCTCGACGTCCTCGAAGTCGTACTCGTCCTCGATGTCGCCGACGATCTGCTCGATCACGCCCTCGATCGTCACCAGCCCCGCCACGCCGCCGTACTCATCCACCACGACCGCCATGTGGTTGCGGTTCTTGCGGAATTCCTTGAGCAGCACGTTGAGCTGCTTCGATCCGGGAATGAAGACCGCTGGGCGCAGCATATCCCGCACGTTGAATTCCTCCTCGCCAGCGTAGTGGTGGAGCAGGTCCTTGGCGAGCAGTATGCCGATCACGTCGTCCTTGTTCTCGCCGATCACCGGAAAGCGGGAGTGGCCGGTCTGCATCACCATCGGGACGAACTGGTCGGGTGACTCGCGGATGTCGATGACGTCCATCTGCGCCCGCGGCACCATGATGTCGCGCGCCTGCATTTCAGATACCTGCAGCACGCCTTCGATCATGGCGAGCGCATCGGCGTCGATCAGGTTGCGCTCGTAGGCGGCGCGCAGCAGCTCGATGAGATCTTCCCGGTCCTCGGGCTCGCGCGCGAGCCACGCGCCGATGCGTTCGAGGAGCGAAGGCTTGTTGTTCTGGTTGTCAGCCATGGTATTGATAGGGATCGGGAAAGCCGAGACAGGTCACGATCTGCGTTTCCCGCCGTTCCATCGCGCGCGCTTCCCGCTCGCGCCCGTGGTCATAACCTTGCAGATGGAGCACGCCGTGCACCACCAGGTGCGCATAATGCGCGGCAGTGCTCTTGTGCTGTGCGCGCGCTTCGCGCGCGATCACAGGGGCGCACAGCGCGAGGTCGCCCTCCAGCCGCGGCCGCTCGCGCATGACGAAGGTCAGCACGTTGGTCGGGCGGTTCTTCCCGCGGAAATTATGGTTGAGCGCGCGCGCCTCGTTGCCGCCGACGATGCGGACCGTGACCCGCGCATCGCGCTCGAGCGCAGCGCGGGCCCAGCGTCTCAGCTGGGCGCGCGAGGGAAGCCCCTGCGAGCGGACGGCATATTGCACGCTCAATCTGAGCCGGGGGTCGCGGGAGGCGGCTTGTCGTGCGCTCATGCTTTGCCGCCGGTCTTCGGCCCGCGACCTGCGGTTCGCGACGTGTAGTTTTGATAGGCATTGACAATGCGCTGCACCAGCGGGTGGCGCACCACGTCCTCGGTGTCGAACTGGGTGAATGCGATGCCGCGCGCCTGCTTTAGCACCTCGCGGGCTTCGATAAGCCCGCTCTTCTGTCCCCGCGGCAAGTCGATCTGGGTGACGTCTCCCGTGACCGCCGCCTTGCTGCCGAAGCCGATCCGCGTCAGGAACATTTTCATCTGCTCCGGCGTGGTGTTCTGCGCCTCGTCGAGGATCACGAAGGAGTGGTTCAACGTACGCCCGCGCATGAAGGCGAGCGGCGCGATCTCGATTGAGCTCCTGTCGAACATCTTGGGCACCTTGTCGAACCCCATCAGGTCGTAGAGCGCGTCGTAGAGCGGGCGCAGGTAGGGATCGACCTTGGCCGCCATGTCGCCCGGGAGGAAGCCGAGCCGCTCGCCGGCCTCCACCGCGGGACGCACCAGCACGATGCGTTTCACCGCTTCACGCTCGAGCGCATCCACCGCGCACGCCACCGCTAGATAGGTCTTGCCGGTGCCCGCCGGTCCGATGCTGAAGGTCAAGTCGTGCGATAGGATGTTCTGCAGGTACTGCACCTGGCGCGGAGTGCGGCCGTGCAGGTCCGGGCGCCGCGTTACCAGCGCCGGGCTGCCATCCGGCGCTTGCGTCTTGCTCGACCCGGCGGCCTCGATCAGTCCGAGCTGCACGTCCTCGAGCGATAGCTCGTTCTTGGCGCGCTCGTAGAACGATTGCAGCACCTGCGCCGCTATCCTCGCCTGTCCGGGCTTGCCAGTAACCGCGAAGCGCTCGCTGCGGCGCGCGATGCTGACGTCGAGCGCGGTCTCGATCTGCCGCAGGTTCTCATCGAGCGCGCCGCACAGGTTGGCGAGGCGCTGGTTGTCCACCGGCTTGAAGGCGAGTTCGACGGGTTTCAAACGAGTGCTGGAGTCAGTTCGCCGCGCAGCGAATGGGCAAGCGCGGCGGTGATCGTAACGTCGACGAACCGGCCGGCCAGGCTCTTCGGCCCCGGGAAGTTGACCACGCGATTGTTGGCGGTGCGTCCGCAGATTTCGATGGCGTCCCTTCGGGATACGCCTTCGACCAGCACGTTCTGGCGCGTGCCGACCATGCCGCGGCTCAAGGACTGGGCCTGCTCGTCTATCTTCGCCTGAAGCCGCTGCAGCCGCGCGAGCTTCACCTCGTGCGGCGTATCATCCGGCAGCTCTGCCGCCGGCGTGCCGGGGCGCCGGCTGTAGAGGAAGCTGAAGCTCGCGTCAAAGCCGGCCTCTTCGATCAGCTTCATCGTCGACTCGAAGTCGGCTTCGGTTTCGCCGGGAAACCCGACGATGAAATCCGAGGAGATCGAGATATCGGGACGGAGCGCGCGCAGCCGGCGCACGATCGACTTGTATTCCAGCACGGTGTAGCCGCGCTTCATCGCCGCCAGCACCCGGTCCGAGCCCGCCTGCACCGGCAGGTGCACATGGGGCGCGAGCTGAGGGATGCCGGCATGGGCCTCGATCAGGCGCTGGGTGAATTCCTTCGGGTGGGAGGTGGTATAGCGGATCCGGCCGATGCCGGGTAGCGCGGCCACATATTCGAGGAGCAGGGCGAGATCTGCGGGTTCCCCGTCAGGTACCGCGCCCCGGTAGGCGTTCACGTTCTGGCCGAGCAGGGTGATTTCCTTGACGCCTTGCTGCGCCAGCTCGGCCGCTTCGGTCAGCACGTCCTCGAAGGGGCGCGACACTTCCTCGCCGCGGGTATACGGCACCACGCAGAAAGCGCAGTACTTGCTGCAGCCTTCCATGATCGAGACGAAAGCGGACGCGCCTTCAACCCGGGCCGGCGGAAGGCTGTCGAATTTCTCGATCTCGGGGAACGACACGTCCACCTGCGGCTTGCCGGTCGCGCGGCGCGCTTCGATCATCTGCGGCAGGCGGTGCAGCGTCTGCGGTCCGAACACGAGGTCCACGTACGGAGCGCGCTCCACGATAGCCGCGCCTTCCTGGCTCGCGACGCAGCCGCCCACCCCGATCAGCAGCCGGGGGTTGGCCTGCTTGTAAGGCTTCACGCGACCGAGGTCGGCGAATACTTTCTCCTGTGCTTTTTCGCGGACAGAGCAGGTGTTGAACAGGATCACGTCGGCCGCGGCGGGATCCTCAGTCGGTTCCATGCCATGCGCCTGACGCAGCACGTCGGCCATCTTGCCCGAGTCGTACTCGTTCATCTGACAGCCGAAAGTCTTGATGTACAGCTTGTGGGGCACGACGCGGAACTGAAAAAGAAGGAAGCGGGATTCAGCGGGCGCGCTGGATTTGCTCCAGCTCGTCGGGCCGCAATATAGTGACGCGCGAGACGTTGCCGTTCATGTCCACGACGAACAGCACGTGCGCATGTTTAGGAAGGTAAGCGTGCAACAAGGTGCGGTTGTGCTCGTCAATGATGCGCCCGCCCGGGGCAAGCCGCAGGACCTTGTCGTTGATTTGTATGAGCGGGAAGAGGTGCTGCTGGCCGATCATCTCGCCCAGCTTGGCGTTCGCCGGAAATTGGCGGGGCAACTGGGCGTGGCTGGTCGCGGCAAACGCGGCTACCAGCGCCAGAATCCAGGCCCATCGTCGCATCAATCCACAGTAACACAACGTAATCAAATACTTCAACCTAGATTCTTGAGCCTTTTTCGAGCCGCGGCGGCGGCCGCGCCCACCATAAACGGGTGGCGAGTCAGGGATTTGAACCCCGGACCAACGGATTATGATTCCGCTGCTCTAACCGCTGAGCTAACTCGCCTTAGGAATTTACCGGACACATCCGCGGCAAATTCCTAAAATGATGCGTATCCGGCAGGCTGGCGAGTCTAAAGACCGAGGCGGGCATTGTCAAGTTAAGCCACTGAATATTTGCCGAATTCCAGTTAATAATCCAGTGGTTGTGACGGCCACTGAGGTGGTGTTACTCTCGATTTTGAATAACGGATCAAATTTTCGTATTACGAAATCCAGCCATATTATGCCGCGGCTGTGGCGCTAAACTGGGCGAATTACAGGCTAGCAGCCTGTCGGACTTGGCGTCTCGACAGGCTGCTAAAGCAAAACCGCCCGAGGATTTCGAATGAAACCCAAAATAACGACCCCTAATGGCCTCCGATGGGCACGCGCGTTGGCTGGAAATGAGGTTTTCACCGTCTTTTACTTCCGTCTTCGTGCGG
>CAYYZZ010000226.1:0-4682 GCA_964476235.1 uncultured Streptomycetaceae bacterium
CCCCGTGACTCGCGGATCGCGGATCGCGGGTGGGCCCGCCTGAAGGCGAAAGTCGAAAGGCGAAAGGCGGAAGGCCCGAGCCCCAGTGAGGAGTGAGGGAAGACCTCAAAACACCGTGACGCGGTGACGCAGTGATGAAGTGACGGCCAGGCCCCTGATGTGCCAATTCAGCCGAAGAGTCTTTGCTGGAGCTCGTCGCGGCTGATCTTCAAGCGGGCCGCGACATCGGACAATATCCCTGCCAGCGTGCCGACCTTCAAAGGGTCGTGCGCCGGTACAGTGACGTGGTGTTGGGAAGGAGAGTCGGCGGTAAGCCGGACGTGGCTGCCGGTTTGCCTTGTCACGCGATAACCGACGCGGGCCAGCGCTTTGACGAGGTCAGCGCCGGACAGGTCCCGCGGCAGTTTCATGCAGCAATGACTTCATCCCTGACGAAATGCAGGCGAATCATCTTGGGCGCGTCACCTCCGTCAAAGTGGCAGCGCACTGCGTCCCTGACGCGCTTGTGCAATTCCTCAGCGCTTTCGGCCTGCGTGAAAATCGACGCGTCCAGCGCGCGCGCTGTAAGGCCGCCCTCCGGCGCTTGCTCCACGAGGAAGATGATCTCTTTCATTGCGAAGTGTCCGACGTGAAATTATTCAACATCTTACATCAATCACGTGCCTGGCAAAACCGGGAACGAGATACCGGTGACGGGCTTACATCCGTGACTGGTGCCCGGTGACCAGAAAAACGGCAGGCTACGACAGAATCTTCCCTACCCTGCCATACAGAGTCCCCGTCACACTTTTCATATCTTCCGGGAGCCTGGACAGTCCCTCTCGGGCCAGGTCATCGGGGATGCTGAACAGCGCCTCGGCCACCCCTCCCGCTATCGCGGCAACGGTGTCCGAATCGCCACCGATCGAGATCGCATTGCGAATCGCGTCCTCGTAGTCCCTGGCCCCAAGGGCACAGATCAGCGCCTCCGGAACCGTCCCCTGGCAGGTCTCGTTGAAACGGTAATTCGGGCGAATTTCATCCACTGTCCTTGCGAGGTCGTAACCGTACTCCAACTGCATCGCTGAGCGAATCTCGTCAGGCGCGACCCCGCGTCGAGCGAGAAATATCGCGTGAGCCGTCGCCGCCGCACCCTTTAGCCCTTCAGGATGGTTGTGTGTGACCTCGGTCACTTTGCGGGCCATGTCGAGCGCCTCCCCCAGCGTCCGCCCGAGCAACCCCGCAGGCGACACCCGCATCGCCGCGCCATTGCCATAGCTGTTATACGGACGTCCGCCAAGCGATTGAATCCACCGCCCGAACATCCCGCCATAGCCCCGCCCGGGATAGCGGTTGCACCACACGTAGAGCGCGTCGGCAGGCGGCTTGCCGTGCAACAGCGCATCCGCCACCGCGATCGTGCAAACCGTGTCGTCGGTGAAATCCGCGCGCTGGCCGAAGAACTCAAAATCCTTCGACCGATAGTTATCGAACTCGTAGATCGAGCCGACGATGTCGCCGATGATTGCGCCAAGCATATTGTTATTTCGGCGAACGGCTCGTGACTGGATTCGCTAGTCGTTAGTCGACTTCATAATAGATCCGGCCGGTTCTTCTTCAGCCAGGCGCGCACGTCGGCAATCAGCTGCGCCGCCCACTCCGCGCATTCCCGGGCCTTGGCTTCCTCGACCTCGGCACCCTCGTAGTCGGCAAGATTGCGAGCGCGACGAAAGTTGTCGAGGACCGTCATTCGATCAGCCGCCAATCCTATCGTCTTTGGCAAAGTTTGAATCGTGGTTTGCTGGTGGCCGGGCTCGCTCGTGGAGGGACGGAATCCGTTCGCATAGAGAGCGGCAAGCGCAGCCTGCATGATTGCCTTGTAGGCAAGATCCAGGCGGCTGCCATTTCCCAGATCCGTTCGCTGCGCATCCCGGAGCGACGTCTCAGCCGAGGCCATGAGCCGCGCGACTTCGACTCGCGATGGCTTATGCGGCTTCAGTCTTCCGATGCCCAGCAAGTTGTCCAAGGTCATGATCGCCTCCGATCAGGAACAGCTTAGGCTCATCGATCACGCGCTGTAAGAAGCTGCCCTTCTCGCGTAGTTTCGAACGAAGTTCGTTCTTTGAATATACATTGGGATTGACGCTCCTCCGCAGTCGATCCTCCGCCGGCTTGAGCGCAAGCACGGCTTCGCTGAACTTGATGTCGCCGACGATGAGGATGTCTACATCGCTTCTGGCCGTCTCCTCCGCGCGCGCTATTGAGCCGTAGATGAACGCCACCGCGATGCGGTGCGCCAGCGGCCGCAGCAGCTCCCGCAGGATATCGGCAACGCCGAAGGTCTTGAACGCGATCGCCTTCAGCTCCTCGTATATGGGCGCATCGGGATTCGGGCTGTAATAGACCTGGTTGGCGCGCTCCTCGCGGCGTATCAGCCCGGCGCGATGCAGGTTCTCGAGTTCCCGCTGCACCTGGCCCTGCCCCCCGCCCACAGCAGCGATGATCTCGCGCATGTACATCGGCTCGCCGGGCCGGGTAAACAGCAATCCGAGCACGTTGCGGCGGCCTTTTCCGAACAGGCTCGTCCCGATGTCTTTTGTTTTTCGCGCTTTTACCATCCATGTACCCAATTTAGGGACAATCGTACCTAATTTGGGTACGGCTGGCAAGATCCAGCGACGGATTACGACTGACGGGACCTAAGCCAAGGGCCGAGTGCCCCTGCACTGCGGAAAAGTCGGGCAGCCCCCCTCAACCCCGGTGATGGGTGATGAGTGATGGGACCTAAGAACCCGGGAGATCGTGAAGTCGGGAGATCGGGAGATCGGGAGGTCGGGAGGTCGGGAGATCGGGAGATCGGGAGATCGGGAGATCTAAAAATCGTCAGAGGGGGTTTCCCCCTCACGCTCTCCCGCTCTCACGGAATTTGTCCCATCTCCCGCTCGCGCGCTTTCACGCTCTCACGGACTCCTTAACCCCGTGACTCGCGGATCGCTGATCAGGCAGCCTTCAACACCTCGACCTCGCGGTCGAGCTTGCCGGCGATTGCATCCTTGGCGACTTCCAGGTCGTAGTGCGATTGCAGGTTCATCCAGAACTGCGCCTCCATGCTGAAGAACTTCCCGAGCCGCAGGGCGGTATCCGCTGTGATCGAACGCTTGCCGTGCACGATCTCGTTGATGCGCCGCGGCGGCACGCCGATGCCCTTGGCGAGACGGTACTGGCTGATTTCCATTCCCTTGAGAAAGTCCTCGGCAAGCACTACGCCGGGATGCACGGGATCGAATTTGCGTTTGGTCATGTCGCTCTCCTTCAGTGATAGTCCACGATCTCGACGTCGTAGGCGTCGCCGTCCTTCCAGACAAAGCAGATGCGCCACTGGTCGTTGATGCGGATGCTGTGCTGCCCCGCCCGGTCGCGCTTCAACGCCTCAAGCCGGTTGCCCGGCGGCAGGCGCAGTGAATCGAGCCGCGTCGCGGCATGAAGCTGCGCCAGCTTGCGCCACGCCACTGGATGCAGCGGGGGCGCCAGCCGGCGCACGTACTCGCGGGCGAACACGCGGGCGGTGTCCTTGTCCGCAAAGGACTTGATCACAACGTGATATTAACGCTTCTCGTTATTAACGGCAAGCGTTACCAGGTTCTCGGGCGTTTGATTTTCGGTATTTGGGGCCCTTGGGAGCTGCCGTGCAGCCCCTTCAGCCCCGTGATAGGTGATAGGTGATAAGTGATAGGGGTTAACTCCCGCAGTGCGGAGACCCTTATCCCTTATCCCTTATCCCTCGTCACTTGTCACTTGTCACGCCGTTCCGGCTGGGGGTGATGGGTGATGGGCCCGTTACAACCCGCTTCCCGAGGCGTGATGAGTAACGCAACCCCACCGGATTGCAATCGGAGGGTTGTAACGGGATGGGTGATGGGTCTCACCCCCCGTGAGGAGTGAGGGGTGAGGGGATCCTACGGCTCGCCGATCGGCAGCGTACGGACGCGGACGCGGGTTTCCTCGAATACCACGATGGCCCCTTGCTGAACGAGCTTTTCCACGGCGGGGAGGTTGGCATTCAGCAATGCAAGCTGCCTCTCCGGACTCCTCATCACTTCTTCGTTGCGATCGGCAATGCCCTGACCCGTACCGATCGCTCGGTGATGGTGACGAGCGCCCCTTCATTCACAGCGGATTCGATGCTGGGCCAGACTTTAAGCAGAAGGTCGCTGATTGCCTTCCCGTTCAATCCTTCCCTGCGGATACGAACCACGGATGGTGATTTCGCCTCGCTTGTTGCGAGAAGCGCGTGGAAATCGGCGTCGAGCGTCACGCAGGTTCTTCCCTGCTCTCGCGCATGCTCGAGAATCCGCAAGTCTTTCTCGCGGCTCAAGCCGATGTCTCCGACATGAGCGACGTCCCAGCCGGCGGCGGAAAGCAGCCTGGCCGTAGAACGGGGAAGGCCCTGATCCAGCAGGAGGCGAGTCAAGCCGTCTCGAACGGGATGATTTTATCGTCGAGGTTGCTGGCCGCGAATTCGAGCGCCTGCCGGATGTCCTCGGGCTCGAGCTCGGGATACTCCACACGCAAGTCGTCCCAGTTGGGGTACAACGCCAACGCCTCCACCACCCGGCGCACGGTCAGGCGCATGCCGCGGATGGAGGGCTGTCCGCCCAGGATGGCGGGGTCCGACGTGATCCTGTCGAATTTTTTCATTGGCA
>CAYYZZ010000227.1:0-4673 GCA_964476235.1 uncultured Streptomycetaceae bacterium
AACCTTGAACCTTGAACCTTGAACCTTGAACCTTGAACCTTGAACCTTGAACCTGAACTACCCTCACTTCGCGGCGAAGCAGTAAAACATCCCCGCGCCGCCCGAGGCGCGCAGGTTGTCCTGGCTGCAGCCGCGCGAGGGATGCGAGGAGTTCCAGGACACGGAAGGCGCGTCCTCGCGCAGGCCGTGCCGGTCGTGGTGGCCGACGGTCGCCGCCCCATCGCCGCTCATCGTCCAGTTGCCGCAGGTCGTCTTGCTGGCGTCGCCCGCTATTGCCGTGCCGTCCGGTTGCGAGCCGGTGAGGATGTCGTGCATGTTGGGCGTGTCGGCGCGGCCGTTGACGACCGTTCCCTTCTCGGTCAGCGCCATCATCCGGTTGATGTTGTTGACACCTTCGTGCAGCTCCTTGACATCCCGCGCGATGAGCCGGCCCTGCGCGTTGTACCACGGGCCGTTGCCGATGCGGTCGCGCGCGTTCACGGACGGCGAGCCGGTCGTGCTCAGGTAGGCGCGCCACGTGCGCTTGCCGGCCCCTGCCGCGGCCGCGAGCGACTGGCAATGCTGATCGGCGCCCGCCAGGCCGCCCAGGTCCGCGCCTTTCCCGGAGCCGGCGCTGGTGATGAAGAACGTCATGGGGGGCTGCTGTGCCGGCGAGCCGGCGGCAAAACCCAGCGACAGCAATGCGGCCGATGCAATCAGGCCAATTCTCGTCTTGCTCATCGAATCCTCCAGGGGTTGGTAACGTCTATGGGCATTAACATCGGGACGAGTGACCGTATTCCCTTGAATCGTCACGCCCGGCACGATGCATCGTGCCGGACCGGGGATGAGGGATGACCCCCGCAGTGCGGGAGTCAGGGCCAGATCATCCTTCCGCCTTCATCCTTCATCCTTGGAAGGCGCTACGCGCCCTCGGCCGCTCCGGGATTCCACTGCCCCTTGCGCATGCGCGTGATCGTGATGCTGGCGAACACGCCGTTCTGCGTGAAGGGGTCGCCGTCCGAGAACGCCTTGGCCTTGGCGCGGCTGTCCACGTTGACGATGAACAGGCTGCCGATGGCCTGCGTGCCGTCGTCGTTCTGCGTCGCGCCCGCGAGCACCAGGATCCCTTTCTGGCTTCCCAGGTAATCGCGGTGGGGCTGCAGCACCTTTTCACGGGCGGCAGCGGTGTTCGTTTTGTCGACGCAGGATATTGCCCAAAGCATGATGATCTCCCATTATAGTGCTATGAAAAAAAGCGGCCCAGCATGAGATTACCAGATGTCGGATTTCCGGGTTCCGGCCGGGTCAGTAAGTGTCCCTAACATAATGACAGCGCAGCGTGTGTTTCATTATGTTAGGGGCTCTATTACATTCCTCCGCCCATCTGGAGCGTGCTGGAAGGCTGGGCGAGCGGCGCGACCGACACGCCGCGAACCCCGTTCTTCTCGATCGTCCGGACGACCAGGCCCGAGAGCTTCACGTTCTCGACGAACTCGGCGAGATACTTCGCGCCGGCGTCGCGGCCCCTGGGCGTGCCGATCGCCTGCCCAACCACGTCAAACCGGCCGTCGAGTATGCGCGATCCGGGCAGTTCCTCGGCGCGCATCATTAATACCGGCCTATATCCGGCGAGGGCTTCCAGCTTGTCCGCGACGAAGAGCTTGAACGCGGCGGCAACGCTCGGCGCACGTATCATCCGGGCGCGCTGCACGCTGCGGGTCAGAAACAAATCAGGAGCGCCCTTTGCTGCTACAGCAATGCGCACTCCCTCGCGGTCCACATCGGCAATAGCGCGTAGCGGCGACCCGGCCGGCACCAGATAGGTGGCTTCGTTTTGCAGATAGGGGGCGCTGAAGGTAATTTCGCCGGCACGCCCCGGGTCGACCGCGAGAAATGCAATGTCCCAGGCGCCGGTCTTCACTGAGTCGGCCATGTTCCCGGCGCTGGTGTAGGGAACGATCTCGACCGGCACGCCCAGCCGCCGGCCCAGTTCCCGCCCCAGGTCAACCGCCACGCCTCGGGCCTCTCCGCTCACCGGATCCTTGCCCGCGAGGAGGACGTTCTGGAAGTTGATTCCCACGCGCAGCTTGCCCGTCGGCGCGAGCTCGGCGCGCGCGGCTGGTGTTACCTGCGGCGTGGTGGCGCACGACGCGAGCAAAACCATGCCTGTCAATGCAACCGCGATTCGGATCATGACGGATCCTCCCGGGGATTGAACGGTTTCTATGCCGGGCCATTAGACACCCAAGCCAAGGAAAAAGGCAAAAGGCAAAAGGCAAAAGGCAAATGGAGAGAGGAGCCAAGTAACAGGTCGTCGGGTTTGAGACTCATCACCCGGTTCCCGATTACAATCGCGATTCCATCACCACTTCCGCAACAGGGAACACCGCAATGGCAGGCAAGGACAGGAAAATCGCCGTACTGGGCTGCGGCGCGATCGGCAGCAGCGTCAGCGCTGACCTGACGAAGGCGGGTTACGACATCACGGTCATCGACCAGTGGCCAGCGCAGGTGGAGGCGCTGAAAGCCAACGGCCTGCACATCGAGATGAAGGACGGCGACGTGAAGACACCGATCCGGGCCCTGCACCTGTGCGACCTCGCGTCGGCCCACCTGGAGTTCGACATCGTGCTGCTTGCGGTGAAGTCGTACGACCACCGCTGGCTGGCGGAATTCATCAAGCCCTATCTCAGGAAGGACGGCGTGCTGGTCGGCGTCATGAACGGCATGAACGACGACTCGATCGCGTCCATCGTCGGGCGCAGCCGCACGGTGGGCTGCGTCCTCGAGCTGTCGGCGGAAATCTTCACGCCGGGACTGGTCCAGCGCAACACCACGCACAAAGGCACCTGGTTCTCTGTCGGCGAGCTCGACGGCCTGTATACACCGCGCGTGAAAGAGATCCAGTCCATCATGAGCCTCGTCGGCCGCTGCGACGTCACCAACAACATCTACGGCGCCAAGTGGACCAAGCTCATCGCCAATTCGATGACGATGGGGCCGCACGGGCTGCTGGGCCTGAGGAACGGCGAGGCCGCCCACCTGCCGGGCATGGCCGACATTGCCGTAAAGATCGGCCGCGAGTCGCTCGCGGTGGGCGCCGCGATGGGCTACCGCATCGAGCCGATCTTCGGCCTGCGCGCGGACGAATTCGCGGGCTCCAGCGACGAGAACCTGGTGACCGCCAGGGACACGCTGATGCACCACGTCGGCGCCAACTCCCGCACCGCGCCCATCCACGACCATATCAAGGGCCGCAGGAGCGAGATGGATTTCATCACCGGCATCGTGACGCGCAAAGGGAAGGAGCTCGGCATCCCCACGCCGTTCAACGACGCCGTCCTCGAGATCGACCGGAAGATCAACCAGGCCGAGATCAAGATGGACCGGTCGAATTTTGACCTGCTGATGAGCAAGCTCGCTCCGCTCATGAAGTGACGCGCCAAGCGCGAGTTTCAAGTCACAAGGTACAAGTTTCAGGGGGCCAGGTTGTAAACCCGTTCTTCCTTGCAACTTGCAACTTGTAACTTGTAACTCGTCACCGGAGTCGGATCGCGAGGAGGAAAACATGAACAAGATGAAAAGCGGCCTGCTCGGCGCCGCGCTGGTTGCGGCCGGCTGTGCCGCGACGGCAGCGCAGGCCCAGGACAAGCCCGCCGATTACCCGAGGAAGCCGATCCGGATCGTGATCGGGATCGCGCCCGCCGGCGGCCTCGATACGATGACGCGTCTCGGGGCCCAGAAGCTGAGCGAACGGTGGGGCCAGTCCGTCATCGTGGACAATCGTCCCGGCGGCGGCACGGTCGTCGCGATGGACCTCGTGGTGAAGGCCCCGCCGGACGGCTATACGCTCCTGGGCGCGTCGGATACGCTGATGCTGAATGGCGTGCTGAAGCGGGCTGCGTACGACGTCCGCAGCGCATTCGTACCCATCGTTCAGTTGACCACCCAGCCGTACGTGCTGGTTGTCACGCCGTCGCTGCCGGTCAAGTCGGTCAAGGAACTGATCGCCTACGCGAAAAGCAGGCCGGGCGCGTTGAGCTATGGCTCCCAGGGATTGGGCACCACCGGGCATATCGGCTGGGAACGCTTCAAGTTCATGGCCGGCGTGGACATCGTCCACGTGCCGTACAAGGGAGCCGCGCCTGCGGTGATCGACGTGTTGGGCGGGCAGATCGAGATGACGTTCTCCAACACCGTCACCAGCGGCGTGCACCTCAAGAGCGGCAAGTTGCGGGGCCTCGCCATCACCGGCCCCCGGCGCGGGCAGCTCTTTCCCGATATGCCCACGGTTTCAGAGTCCGGCGTGCCGGGTTTCGAGCTCTCCAACAGTTATGGCTATTACGCGCCCGCCGGCACGTCGCGGGACATCGTCCGGGCGATCAATGTCGTCGTGGCCCGGGCCATGAACTCGCCGGAAATGGTGAAATCGCTGGCCGCCGACGGTTCCGAGGCGATCCCGCCGTCCACGCCGGAAGCGTTCAAGGCCAAGTTCGAAAAGGAATACGCGGAACTGGAGAAGCTGATCAGCGCGGCGAACATCAAGTTCAATTAACACCGGTGATGAGTGATGGGTGATGAGTGATGAGTGATGAGAGTTTAGGCAAAAGGCAAAAGGCAAAACGAATCCAGGCACCGTTTAGTGGGGTAAACCCGCTGCGCGGGAGACCCATCACCCATCACTCATCACC
>CAYYZZ010000228.1:0-4670 GCA_964476235.1 uncultured Streptomycetaceae bacterium
CCGACATCGTCGTCGGCAGGGAACTGTCCGAGGACGTTCGCAACGATATTGACCTCTGGACGGGGTGAATTGCCGGCGCTCTGCAGGTTGCAGAGATGATTGAAGCGCTGCAGCGGATCGGGTTCCAGAACGTTCGCGTTTGCCACTTTTTCAATAGTTTCTCGGGGACCACCAAGGAAGGAGTGGCCCGGAAATACGGCGTCCAGGGGGCCAACTTCATCGCCTACAAGGTCGCGTAAGCCTGGAGCGCGAGCACGCGGCTCGGCGGGCGCCGGGGTGAGAGGCCCGATGATCCGCTCGGAGGTCCGTCAGAACCTGACAATGCGCTGGAGAGGGCCGGGACGACCAATGTTTAAATACGTGATGCGCTCTGCCCCGCGATCGTATGGGGGTCTACTCCACGAAAGGAGGTCGAAATGAAGATTCTCTACACAGGCACACACGGATCGGACGATCCAACCCGGGCGGGCTTTCCCTTCATCTTCGCCAAAGGCGCCATCGAGGCCGGCCACGAGCCGGTGATTTTCCTGGCGGGCGACGCCACCTACTTGCTCAAAGAAGAATTGGCTGCTGCCACTCAGGGCGTAGGCTGGCCGCCGCAAAGCGAGTTGTGGAAGGAGATGGTGAAGTCCAAAGTGCCGGTGCATGTCTGAGGGGTCTGCGGCAGGGCCCGTGGGGTCACTGAAGCAGATCTGACCAGAGTGAACGGTAAATGGTCAACGCCCAAGGCGTTTGCGGAGCTCGTGGCGAATGTTGACAAAGTGCTCACCTTCTAAGTGAACAAGCCATTCACCCTGCTCGCCGAGCTGGTTTTCGCCATCGTCGCCATCATTCATCTGTTGCGTCTGCTCTTCGGCTGGGAAGTGACTATCGGCGGGGCGGCCGTGCCGCTGTGGGCGAGCGTGCTGGGTATCGTGATCGCTGCCGGGCTGGCGGCAGGATTATGGTCGGAATCCCGGAAATGACGGATTCCTGGCCCATAAATCGGGCACGCGGGAGTGCCCTTTTTTTCGGCGGCGGTCAGGTACAGTTCCAATTAGGATAAGCGTATGACCGAGGCATCGGATTTCGGCCGGCTGAGTGTTTGGCGCGACAGTGCCAAGCATGATGATAAGCAGGCGCGCGAGCACGCGGCACGGCTTGAACTGCGTGCCGGTGCCGACAGCGAGGTCGCGTCGCGTGACGAATATGTAGGGCTTCTAGGTGTAGCGCCGGGAGAGCGGGTGCTTGACGTGGGTTGCGGAAGTGGCGCGGTGACGCGCACGCTCGCCCGGCGAGTCGCTCCGGGCGGGCGCGCGGTCGGAATGGACACGAGCCCCGCGCTGCTAGAGGTGGCCCGCGAGCTTGCGGATGAAGCCGGGCTCGGCGGGGCGATCGAGTGGAAGGAAGGCGACTGCCGCGCTATCCCGTTTCCTGATGCCTCGTTCAACGCCGTGGTGGCGGCGACGACGCTCTCGCATGTCCCGGACGCCGGGCGCGCCCTCTCCGAGATGGTCCGCGTGACCCGGCCGGGCGGCCGCATCGGCGTATTCGACCTCGACGGGGATCTGACTTTGTTTGCGCACCCTGACCGCGGCCTGACGCGCCGGATCGTGGCGGCATTCTCCGATCACGGGTGGGTCAACGGCTGGCTCGTGCGCTGGCTACCGGGCCTCCTTGCCGACCTGGGCGTCGTCAACGTCCGAATGCGGGGGTTCATGCCGCTCGAACCCGGAGGTTACTATGCCAACCGCGCTGAGCGTTGCGCCGAGGTCGCGGTCCAGACTGGCGCGATCACGAGCGACGAGCAGGCGCGCTGGCTCCAGGCATTCCGCGCGGAGCTTGCTGCGGGCCGCTTCCTTGGCGGCCAGCTTCATCTCTTCGTCTGGGGGACGCGCCCGGGTGCCTGACCAAGGCTAGTCCCCGTGGACACCATATACCTGAAGAAGTCCGGGAAAGGAGAAAGTATGAACATTGGTCAAAAGATCGATTTCGAGTACCAAGAAGTATTAGACGAAAAGACCCGCAGGCTGATTCAGGCGGGATCCGCAGTGGCGGCGGACTGTCCTACGTGACTGCGCAATGCCTTCGCAGGTGCGAAGAAAGCCGGCGCATCCTCCGCCGAAATCAAGGAGGCTCTAGCCTTGGGAATAATGGTGTCTGCAGGACGCGCAAGAAACTTCGTTCTGGACTTCAAGGATGAACTGGGGATCGGATGATTGCCGTTATCTTCGAAGTCATTCCCGCCGCTGGACGAAAGCAGGACTATCTCGATCTTGCCGCGAGCCTGCGGCCGGAGCTGGAGAAGATGGATGGGTTCATCTCGATCGAGCGGTTCGCGAGCCTCTCGAACGAGGGCAAGATCCTGTCGCTGTCCATTTGGCGCGATGAGGATGCCGTGAAACGCTGGCGCCAGCTCGAGGGTCACCGCGCCGCCCAGGCGAAGGGCAGGGGCGGAATTTTCGCCGACTACCGGCTGCGGATCGCGAGCGTCATTCGCGACTATGGTATGTTCGAACGGGACCAGGCGCCCGCCGACAGCCGGGCGATACATGATTCCAAGGTTAAGAGCCCGTAACAGAACGAGGAACTAACATGAACAAGCCATTCACGATGCTTGCTGTAGTGGTCTTCGCCCTGGTCGCGCTCGTCCACCTGTTGCGCCTGGTCTACGGCTGGGAAGCGACCATCAATGGCGCCGCCGTGCCGATGTGGGGAAGCGTGCTGGGCCTGGTGATCGCGGCCGGGCTCGCGGTCATGCTTTGGCGGGAATCGCGGAAATAGACGGACTCGCGAGGCAGAAAATACAGACGGGCACGTAAGCGTGCCCGTTTTGTTTCTTGCGCTTCGTCTTGTCTTTATCTGTGTTTATCTGTGTTTATCTGTGTTTATCTGTGTTCATCTGTGGTTGAATTCCTGTCCTTGTTTTTCCTTGGCGTCTTGGCGCCTTGGCGGCTAATTAGTCGATCTTGATATTCGCATCTTTCACGATCCGCGCGTACTTGGCCGTCTCGGAACGGATGAACGCGCCGAACTGATCCGCCGTGTTGCCGACGGTATCGGCGCCCGCGAAGGCGATCTTTTCCTTCACGTCCGGCTGGCGCAGCAGTTTGACCGTCTCGATCTGCAGCCGGGCGATGATGTCCTTGCTCACCGCCGCGGGCGCGACGAGCCCCCACCAGGTGCTCATGTCGAACCCGGGCACGCCGCCCTCGTTGACGGTCGGAATATCGGGCAGGATCGAGAAACGTTTTTCTGAGGTCACCGCGAGCGCGCGCAGCCTGCCGCTCCTGACGTGAGGAAGGACCGGGGGGACGGAGTCAAAATCAAGATGCACATGCCCTGCGATGAGATCCACGATGGACTGGCCGCTGCCCTTGTAGGGGACGTGCAGCATGTCCACCCTGGCTTGCAGCTTGAACAGCTCGCCGGACAGGTGCTGCACGGTGCCGGCGCCCGGTGAAGCGTAATGGAGCTGCCCTGGTCGCGCTTTCGCCAGCGCGACCAGTTCCTTGACGCTTCTTGCCGGCACCGAAGGGTGCACCACCAGCAGGTTGGGCCCGATGGCGACCAGCGAGATGGCCGCGAAGTCCTTCTGCGGGTCGTAGGGCAGCTTCGATATCAGCGAGGGCAGGATCGAAATGGCGGCGATGTGGGCCATCATCACGGTGTATCCGTCCGGCGGCGCCTTGGCGGTCAACTCGGCGGCGATCTGGCCGCTCGCGCCTCCACGGTTGTCGGGCAGGATCTGCTGTCCCAAGGTTTCCGAAAGCCTTTGGCCGACGATGCGGCCGATGATGTCGGTGCCGCCTCCGGGCGGAAAGCCGATGATCATCCGTATCGGCTTGGCGGGATACTGCTGGGCGGCAACTGGCCCTGCAACCACGAGCAAGGCGAAAAGCAGGGCGATGGTGCGAAACAAGGTCCTCACGATATCCCCTTATGGTTTCTGACGGCGGCTGAACGATCTTTATGGCGTTATATTACTCCCTGCGATTCAGGCGTGGCTGATGGGCGGGACATGATGAAGCATGAGGTGATGTAGCGTGACGGGTGCCTGAATCTCTGCGGTTGGCCGCGTGTTGACCAGTGATCCATTCGTCTGTTCCAACACGCGGAGGTCAACCGGCGCTTTGCGTCCGGGTTTAACGTTACTTTGCGTCTTGGCGGCTAATTTTGACTCTTGACCCTCACGATCTTGCTACCCCCTCCGCGTGGGTGGCCCGCTGGGCTGACCGGATACCTGCCGGCGGGCGGGTGCTGGACCTTGCCTGCGGCACCGGACGCCATGCCCGCTACTTTGCGGCGCGCGGTCATCCGGTCGAGGCGGTGGACCGCGACCCCGCCATGCTCGCCCGGCTGGACGGGGTGCCGGGGGTCAGCACCCGCTGTACCGACTTCGAGGGCGGGCCATGGCCGTACGAAGGGGGGCAGTTCGCCGGCATCGTGGTAACCCACTACCTGCACCGGCCGCTGTTCCCCAGCCTGCTCGCGGCGCTATCCCCGGCGGGAGTCCTGATCTATGAAACCTTCGCGGCCGGCAACGAGCGTTACGGCCGGCCGTCCAATCCCGCCTTCCTGCTCAAGCCGGGGGAGTTGCTGGAAGCCGTCCGCGGCCGCCTGCGGGTAATCGCCTATGAGGATCTCACTGTCTCCGACCCCAAGCCGGCCGTGATCCAGCGCATCTGCGC
>CAYYZZ010000229.1:0-4667 GCA_964476235.1 uncultured Streptomycetaceae bacterium
CGTGCGTGTAGCGGCCGAACCCGAGGTGGACGGGATTGCCCTGGCGCAACGGCCAGACCTGTTCCAGCACCAGCGCCGCCAGCAAAGACAGGAATTTCATGAAGCGTGACGAGTAACGGGTGACGGGTACGGGAGTCCAGAGTTGGCAGTTGGCAGCCGTCAGTTTGCAGTTTGCAGCAGCGGGTTCGAAGTTACTGTCAACTGCCCACTGTCAACTGCCAACTAATCCATGCAAACTGCTCACTGCAAACTTGGGTAATCGAATCACGATTCACGAATCACGGCTCACGATTCCTTGGGGTAGCTGATCTCGACGATCTCGACTTCCGTGTCCCCCGCCGGGCGGCGCCAGATGACCGTGTCGCCGACCTTCGCGCCGATCATCGCTTTCGCGAGCGGCGATGCCCAGCTGATCGTGCCGCCAGCGACGTCGGCTTCATCGTCGCCGACGATCGTGAAACGATGCGCCCTGCCGTCCTCGTCCAGTATCTTCACCGCGGCGCCGAAATGCGCCTCGTCCCGCGGCTGGCCGGCCGGGTCCACGACCACGGCGCGCTCGAGCTGGGCGATCAGGTAACGCTGGTCGCGCTCGATCTCGCGCAGCTTCTGCTTGGCGGCCGAGTCTTCGTCCGATTGCACGGTCAGCTTCTCGTGCTGCCCCTGCAATGCCTTGACCCGCGCCTGCAGCTGCTCGTTCCCGCGGGGCGTCACGTAATTGGCATGCGCGGGGACCGGGCGCTCGGGCAATTCGCCCGCGACCAGATCGTCGTCGCTTTCCTTGGTGAAAGCCCGGCTCATTGGTACCCCTAAGATTGGAGTGGACTGGAAATCGCCGGATTCACCGGCGTCGGTCACGGTCTGCGTCCGGTGCAATCCGGCGGATTAACCGGGCGCAGCGCGTCCCGGTTAATGCTAGTTATACCGGTAGTCGTGGCGAGTGGCAACAGCCGGCGCGGCGCGCCGGCTATAAGGCAAAAGTCACAAGGAAAAAGGCAAAAGGGAAACCGGGCCCGCTCAGCAACTTCAGCCTTTTGTCTTCTGCCTTCTGCCTTCTGCCTTCTGCCTTCAACCCGCGTTTCGATGCCTCAATACCCGAGAAACGCCAAGAGGTCGTCCTTCCGCACCATCGTGTCCTTGTAGCCCAACTGGATCAGCGCGCGGCAATAGGATTTCTCGAACAGCAGGTACGTCAAAAGGTTTGCGCCGCTGCGCCGCATCGCGCCCACCGTGGAGAGCAACGCGCGGATGGTCAACGGCAGTTCATGCGCGTGCGCTACAGCGATCTTTTCCAATTCCTCGCTCGGTGAGATCACGCGAAAATCCACGCGGTGCAAGGGATAGTTCGTGCTGGCCAGCACGTCGCGCGGAATCATCTCTATCGTGCGATTGATCCGCTGCAGCCGCTCGAGATCCACTTCCAGGCTGTCGAGAAAAATGCTGTTCAGCGCATGGCCCGCTATCTGCGCCAGGGACGGATGCGTTTCCTGCTTGACGCGATCGGCCTTCTGCTGGAGCTGCCGCCCCACTCCGATCACGAAGATCCGGTCCGCTCCCAGGTGCAGCGCCGGGCTCGCGGGGGCGATCTGGCGCATCGAGCCGTCGCCGAAGTACTCGCGGTTGATATGCACCGGAGGGAAGATGAACGGCAGCGCGCTGGAGGCGAGCAGGTGGTCGAGCGTGATCGGCATCGGCACCCCGATGCGGCGCGCGCGCTGCCACGGCTCCAGCCCGGGCCGGCCCTGGAAAAAGGTCACGGACTGGCCCGAGGTGTAGCCCGAGCAGGTGACGCTGAAGGCGGTGAGGTCTCCGGCGTCGATCGTGCGCTGGATCGCGCCGAAATCGAGATGACGCCCGAGCAGAACCGCCAGCGGTGAATTGTCGAGCAGCGAAACCGGCCGGCGGCTCAGCGCGCCGCCGGTCAACACGGTCAATACCCAGTGCACGCTGTTGGACAGCGCCCCCCAGGGATCGGAGCGGTAGACGTGATGCACGCGGAAATTCTTCCATACCGTCATGAGCCGGCGCACGCCGCGGTGGAAATTGCCCGCGTCCATCGCCAGCACCGCCGCGTTGATGGCGCCGGCGGAGGTGCCGCAGATGATGGGGAAAGGCGTGCGCACGTCAGCCGGCAGGAACTCCGATAGCGCCCGCAGCACGCCGACCTGGTAGGCGGCGCGCGCGCCGCCGCCGGTCATGATCAGCCCGGCCCTGGGCCGGTTGTTGTTGTTGCCCACTCCCCTCCCCTGCCGAACCGGCCGCCGCTCCTGCGTCGCTCGCGGCCAGCAAACGAACAAATAATAGACAGGATTTACAGGATTTACAGGATTAATTCGAAGCGGGAACCGAAAAAAGCCCGTTTATGCCGTTTGAATCTTGTTAATCCTGTCTATTTGGTTTTCAGCCGCGCAGCATGCGGGCCAAGCTGTACAGCATGGCGGCCGTTGCCCCCCAGATGTAGCGCCCTTCGTACGGGATTGCCATGTAATGCCGGTGACGGCCGCGAAAGTGGAATTCGCGGCGCTGGTAATTGGCGGTGTCCAGAAAGTGCCCGAGCGGCGCCTCGAACGCCGCTGCCACCTCGAACGGATCGGGCTTCAGCGCGAACGGCGGCTCGATCCAGCCCACCACCGGCGTAATGCGGAAACCGGAAGGAATCTCGTAATCAGGCAGCCGGCCGAGCACCTTCACCGAACTGCGCGCGAGGCCGACCTCTTCCTCGGTCTCCCGCAGCGCAGTCTCCTCGCGGCTCGCGTCCTCCTTCTCGACGCGTCCGCCGGGGAAGCTGATCTGCCCGGCATGGTCGTCCAGGTGCGGCGTGCGCTGGGTGAAAAGGAGGTGCACGCCGCCCGCGCGATTGATGAGCGGCACCAGCACCGCGGCATCCATGACGCGCGTGCCTTCCTGCAGCGCAATGACGTGCAGATCCCGCGGGTCCGCGGGCGGCGCCGGCCGCGCCAGTCCCTCGACAATGCGCTCCCGGGTCAGCGGGACAGCCCGCGCCTGCGTTAGTGTCAGTGATCGTCGGGTCATGCGGTGAGCAGCAACATCCTGTAGTTACTCGGGATTTTACCCCGCGCGCATCAGCCGTGCGGGCGTCGCGTAGAATAGCAGGACGTCGGCATCGGTTCCGGGCCGGCCACCGATTTCAACCCTCAGAGGAGAAGCAGATGAAGATCCGCAGCATGGTGGTTGCAATAAGCCTCGCCCTCGCCAGCAGTATCGCCTTTGCTAACAACTGCCCGAATGAAATGAAGGCAATTGACGCAGCTTTACCGAAGGCCAAGCTGACCAACGCGCAATCAGCGGAAGTGAAGAAGCTGCGCGCCGAAGGCGAACAATTCCACAAGGACAAGAAACACGCAGAGTCCATGGAAGCCCTGGGCAAGGCCAAGAAGATCATGGGCATCTAGCCCGGGCTGCATCCGTTACGATTCCCCGCTAAGGTGGCGGGGAATTTTTTGTACGCCAATCGGGTCACCCGTCACGGGTCACGCAACTAGTGCCGTTCCAACTTAAGTGGAACAAATCTGCTCATGATCCCCCTGCTTCACGTGTCTGGATACATCTTGGTAGATGGCTCGATAGTGTTGGAACGGCACTAGCGGTACTTTTCAGCGCACTTGATGATCTCGGTGTTGGAGGTGAGCTGGAGGCAGTCCCTGGCGTCCTCGTTTGCCCTGGAGCGGTCGCCCTTCTTGCCAGACGCCACCTTGACGGTGGCCTGCTGGGCGGGCTTTGCCCCTGTTGGCATGGCAGGTGGTTGCTGAGCAGGCTTCGTCTCCGGGGCGGGAGCGGCCGGTTTCCCGGCGGGCGCCTGGCCCAGAACGGGGAATGAAGACAGCATTGCGAGAACGGCTATTACGGAGACACGTTTCATGGATCGGCTCCTTCAAAAGAAATGAGAGTAGCAACATACGGGTCACGGGTCACGGGTCACGGGTCACGGGTCACAAGTCACGCTTCACCAGAGTATAGGCTTACGATCGCGGAAAAATCCGCCGCTGGGACCGCCGTCGGGGAGCGTCGCGAGCCACACCGCGGTGTCGGCGCCCTGCTCCACCGTGCGCGGCGCCGAAGATCCGCCCATGTCGGTCTTCACCCAGCCCGGGCACATCGCGTTGACGAGTATCCCGCTGCCGTCGAGGTCCGCGGCCAGCGTGCGCGTCAGCGCATTGAGCGCGGTCTTCGACACCCGGTAAGCCGGCGTGCCCACGCCCATCTCCGATAGCTGCCCCTGGCCGCTCGACATATTGACGATACGCCCGTAGCGGTGCTTCTGCATGAGCGGCGCCAGAGCCTGGATGAGCCTGAGCGGCCCGATGAGATTGGTCTCCAGCGTGTCGCGGTAGGTCTGCACCTTCGAATCGAGCACGCGCGAGCCGCGCGGGTCGAGCATCACGCCGGCGTTGTTGACGAGAACATCGCAATGCTTGTGAGTGGCCGCGAGCCAGCCGGCAAACGCCTTGACGCTCTTCTCACTGGTGACATCCAGCTTGCGGCTGTCGACGTCGAGTCCCTCATCATTGAGTTTCCTTGCGGCGGCCTTACCCTTCGCTTCGTCACGGGCGGTCAGCACGACGCGCATGTTAGGCTGCTTCGCGAGCTGGCGCGCGATCTCGAAGCCGATGCCGCGGTTCGCGCCGGTGACAATCGCTATGCGCTTGTCA
>CAYYZZ010000230.1:0-4662 GCA_964476235.1 uncultured Streptomycetaceae bacterium
TTTGCAACGACATCGCGACCGATGGGCGGATGCGGCCGTGGCGGGCGGCGGCGCTGGAGCGCGGCTACCGCTCCTCGGCGCTATTCCCGCTGATGCTGGAACAGCGGGCGGTGGGCGTGTTCGTGCTCTACGCTCCGGAGCCCGGGTTCTTCGACGAAGAGGAGCTGAAGCTGCTGACCGAGCTTGCGGGCGACATTTCCTTTTCGCTGGAGCACATCGGCAAGGAGGAGAAGCTGAACTACCTTGCCTATTACGACGTGCTCACCGGCCTGCCCAACCGCGCCCTGTTCAACGACCGGCTGGAGCAGCGCGTGAGCGCAGCGCAGCACGATCGTAAAACCTTCGCCGTCTTAATGCTGGATCTGGAACGGTTCAGAAACATCAACGAGACGCTCGGGCGGACGGCCGGCGACGACCTGTTGCGGCAAGTCGGACAGCGCCTGAAAAATGTGCTGGAAGAAACCGACATACTGGCGCACTTTGGCGGCGATCACTTCGCGATTGCGACCCAGCTCGTCGATGAAGGAGGGAACGTTGCGCACTTTCTTGAGAAAATCCTGACGACCGTCCTCGGGCCGCCGTTCGAGGCGGGTGGCAACGAGTTGCGCCTTGCGGCCCGGGCAGGCGTCGTGGTTTACCCTGAAGACGGCACCGGCACCGAAAGCCTTTTGAGAAATGCCGAAGCCGCTCTGAACAAGGCCAAGGCCTCTGGGGAACGCTATGTGTTCTACCAGCCCAAAATGAACGCGGCCGTGGCGCAGACCCTGTTGCTCGAAAACAGGCTGCGGCAGGCGCTGGAGAAGGAGCAGTTCGTCCTGCACTATCAGCCCAAGGTGGACCTCGCCCAAGGGACCCTGATCGGGCTCGAAGCCCTGATCCGCTGGAACGACCCCGCAACCGGCCTGGTGCCGCCGATGCGGTTCATCCCCTTGCTCGAGGAAACCGGCATGATCCTGGAGGTTGGGCGCTGGGCCATCCGCAAGGCGCTGGAAGACTACCGGGAATGGCGCGCCCGCGGACTACAGCCGCCGCGCATCGCGGTAAACGTTTCGCCCATCCAGCTCAGGCAGAAGAATTTCGTGGACGTCGTGCGCGATGCGATCGGTGAATCCCCAGCCGGGTCTCACGGACTGGATCTCGAAGTCACCGAGAGCCAGATCATGGAGGATATCGAGGGCAACATCGAGAAGCTGCGCGCGGTAATGGACATGGGAGTCAATATCGCCATTGATGACTTCGGGACCGGTTATTCGTCCCTGGGTTATCTGGCAAAGCTGCCGGTCAATGCGCTCAAAATCGACCGGTCGTTCATCATCACCATGGCGAACAACGCCGACAGCATGACCATCGTTTCCACCATCATTTCGCTGGCCCACGCGCTCAACCTCAAAGTGATCGCGGAAGGGGTAGATTCCGAAGAGCAGAGAAAGCTGCTCAAGCTGCTCAAGTGCGACGAGATGCAGGGCTATCTGTTCAGCAAACCGCTGCCCGCGGCGGAGATAGAAGCAAAGTTTCTTGCAGCCGCGGCGGCATGAACCGCGCAGCGCCCGTCATGCGACGGCCCCAACACCGTACGGAACAGCTTCGATCTGGCAACCTGCGCCTGCGCGCGTTGCATCCCGGTACACATGGCGGCCCGAAAACAGGCGCGCCGCGAACCTGAGTCGTAGGAGGCCGATATTAAACGGTCCAATTGGCTTGACATCCTTGCACCTGCGACCGGCGAAGCGCAGTCGCTGACGCCGCAGGCCCGGCAGGTGCTGGCGAGCCTCGACGACACGCTGTTCGATGTCTGGAACCTGGGCGACAACATCATTCTGGTGTGGACCCGGGCGGAGCGCGAATTCCGGTTTCTCGCGGTGCGCCACTACGCGATTATCGAAGTCTTCGATGCCGACTCGGGGATGCCGGACGATGCCCCCGGCGCCAGCAGTTTCATCAACGGCATCCTGGCCGGGCCCAAATTCGTGCCGCCGGTGGAGTTTGACCGCATCTGCGGCGTGCTGGGAAGGGCAACTCGCGTGTTCCGCACGGATTTTCCGTCCGCCGACCGCCCGAGCGACGCGCTAGTGACGCGTCTGGTTACGCGCTATGGCGTGTCGCTGGTGCGTGAGCGCGCCGTGATGCTGCTCGACGCTGTCGGTTTCTCGCTGCGCTCGCCGCTGGAGCAGGTCGCGATGCTGAACAGCCTGAGCTATTCGGTGAATTCGGCTTACCGCCAGCTGCTGTCAAAGGACATTGAGATCAATTTTGCCCGCACCACCACCGGCGACGGCTTCTACATCTGGAACCGCGCGCGGACCCTCGACTCCAATATCGCCCTCTACAAGTTAATGATGCTCGTCCTCTCGGACAACGCCGTCGCACGGCGCAAGGCGAAGCGCTTTCCGGTGCCGCAGTTGCGCGCGGCCTTCCACGTCGGAGAACACTACGAGTTCTACCAGGTCGAGGCCCTGAACCCGACCACTTTCGCCTACATCGTCGGCCAGGTCACCATCGAGCTCTCGAGGATGATCGAGCAGGCGTTGCCCGGCCAGATTCTTCTCGGCGACTTCGATATCGAAATGAGCGGCGGCGAGGCAAATGGCGTTGCTCGCTATCGCACGCTCGATTTCGTGGCAAAGACGGTCTCGACGCTCGATCAATTGAAGGGCCTTGTCGTCGCGGATGAACGTATCGAGAACATCCGCTGCTATCTGACTGGGCAGGCGGTGTCCGGCGGCAATTTCCTGGTGGGCCGCTACCAGATTCGCGACAAGCACGGCATGACCCGCGCTGTCTATAACGCGAAAATCAACATTCACCGGCATCAAGCCGAGCCGATCTTTCTCGGGATCCAGCACAAGGATCTTCATTCTCCCGGAGCGGCAACCCCGTCCTGGCCCGACGCGTGCCTTTGACGGCCGCCTCTCAACGGGTATGGTTGTGGGCGGAATCCAGCCCCTGGGCGATCCATTGTCCAGGCAACGAGGATTTCCGGAGATCTTTCGGAATCCCCCGACCGTTCAAGCGATATGCGGGACGGCCGCCCGGTTGAAATGCGGGCCTGAAGCGTTCAGGCAGCGGCTTTACTGGCGCCGCACCGCACCGGTTCGAAGTTGTAGATCCCCGGGATGGACGTTTTGCCGAGAAATTCAACGGCTTGCGGCTCGGAGTCGAATTTTTTTGCGTGGCCGGACGAGATCGCGCACAGCCGGCCGTTCTCGGCGATGGCGATGCCCTCCTTGATTCCGCTCGCCGCGCCGGCGCTGGTGCCGGCGCTCCCATCGACCCGCAATTCGTACCACTCACCCAACGTCACGACTTTCCCCCTAACGCGGCCACGTTGACATTAAGGTAGGCACTCTACCACGGATTTGGCGCAAATGTCGGTGTCCGCCGTCAAGAATTTCCGATCCGCAACCGATGGCGGGCCTATGCGCGGACCATCACCGCGGCGAAAAATCCGTCGGTGCCGTGACTGTGCGGGAACAGCCTGAGAAACGGCCCGGTATCGAGCGCGATGCGCGCTTCGCGCAGGATTTCCGAGCAATCGAGTTGCCGGAAGTCCGCGCGTTCGGCCAGGAATGCCGCGACGATGTCATCGTTCTCCTCGGCGAGCAGGCTGCAGGTCGCGTAGACCAGCCGTCCGCCGGACTTCACCAGGCCCGCCGCGGCGCGCAGGATCGCCGCCTGCTTGAGCTTCAATTCCTCCACCGACCGCGGTGACTGGCGCCACTTGAGGTCGGGATTGCGGCGCAGCGTGCCGAGCCCGCTGCACGGTGCATCCACCAGCACGCGGTCGATCTTTCCCTGGAGCCGCTTCACGCGGATGTCGTTCTCGGTGCTGATCGTATGCGGGAATAGGTTGGACAACCCCGAGCGCTTGAGCCTGGGCTTCAAGCGGTTCAACCGCGCCGCTGAGACGTCGAATGCGTAGATGCGGCCCTGGGAATGCATCAGCGCCCCGAGCATGAGGCTCTTGCCGCCCGCGCCGGCGCAGAAATCCACGACTAGGTCGCGGCGTCGCGGCGCAACGAGGTGGCACAGGAGCTGGCTGCCCTCGTCCTGGACCTCGACCGCGCCCGTCAGGAACAGCGGGTGGCGGTTGATCGAGGGCCGGCCTTTGACGCGCAGTCCGGCCGGCGAGTAGGGCGTGAGCCCGGCTTCGATGCCGCTTGCGGCAAGCTCGCGCTGCACCGCCTCGCGTTCGGCGCGGAACGTATTCACCCGCAGATCCATCGGCGCCGGCTCGTTCAGGCCGCGGGCAAGCGCGAGTATTTCCGGCTCGGAATGATGCCGTCCAAGCCGCTCCACGACCCAGTCCGGCAGCTCCGCGCGTACCGCGAGAGGCAGGTCCCCGAGCGGTTCCGCCTTGACCTGTTCGAGCCAGGATTGCTCGTTCGGATTCGTCGCGGCGGCGAGCTCGCGGATGCTGACGCCGGCGATGCGCGCCAGGTACGCAAGCAGCAGGTGCCGCGGCGCGCCGTCCGGCACCAGCCGGTCCACGGTGCGCTTGCGGCGCAGCACGCCGTAGACCGCGTCGGCCACGAGCGCCCGGTCGAGGCTCCCCAGCGCGCGCTGTTCGCGGAAGAAGTCGTGCAGGACCGAGTCGGCGGGCCGGTCGAATTTCAGCGCGAGCTTGAGCGCCTCAGTGGCGGCTTCGAGTTGCGTGCGGGTGAT
>CAYYZZ010000231.1:0-4651 GCA_964476235.1 uncultured Streptomycetaceae bacterium
CGCACGCTGGATACAACATGAGGTCGAGGACCAGGCGAGCGTTCTTTACCTGACTGGCGTCTGGCGGCTGTCGAATCTGGCCGCCATCTCCGACGCTCTCCGGTCGCTGGGGCTGCGCGTCAGCAAGCACTTCGTTCTGGATGGCAGCCGCCTGCAGGAGCTGGACACCGCCGCCGGTTTCACCCTTTACCGGCATCTGGCGGGCCTCGGCTGCACCGAATCCATGGTGAGCGTGCGTGGATTCGACCGGCGGCACGAGCGGCTGCTGGCTTTGGTGCACGAGCGCATGACTTGCCCGCCGGCTGTTTCGAAGTCCATGCACCGGGGAGCGGTGCAGCGCATCGGCGCGGCAACGCTCAACGTGTGGCGCTTGCTCAAATCCCACGTTGCTTTTGTCGGCTCGGTGGCGCTGGAGCTTTTCAGCCTGGCCCGCAGGCCAAAACTGTTCCGCACCCGGGAAACGGCGTCGCAGTTCGAGACGATCTGCATCGATGCCATCCCCATCGCGGCCCTGGTGACGTTTCTGATCGGCGTGGTGTTCGCCTACCTTCTCGGTCTGCAGGCGCAACGCTACGGCGCGAATATTTTCGTCGTGGACGGCGTGGGGCTCGCCATCTGCCGCGAGCTGTCGCCGCTGCTGGTGGCGGTCATCGTCGCCGGGCGCTCCGGCGCCGCGTTCACGGCCCAGATCGGGACCATGAAGGTGCAGGAAGAAATCGATGCGATCAGCACGCTGGGGCTGTCGCCGATCCAGGTGCTGGTGATTCCGCGGCTGGTCGCGATCATGATGGCGCTGCCCTTGCTGGTTTTCGTCGGCGACCTGGCGGGGATCGCGGGCGGCATGCTGGTGGGCGCCTGGCAACTGGGTATTTCCGCCTCGACCTTCATCGACCGCCTCCATAGCGTCCTGCCGATGGGCGCCCTCGTGGTGGGACTCGTCAAGGCACCGGTGTTCGCCGCCTTCATCGCGATGATTGCCTGCCGCATGGGCATGCTGGTCGCGCGCGATGCCCGCAGCGTTGGTATCAACACCACGTCCACGGTCGTGCAGAGCATCGTCTGGGTGATCCTGCTGGACGCCATATTCGCCGTCGTGTTCGAGCGCCTGGACATATAAATGGATACGAACGCCGCGCATCAGCAAGGTCAACGGCCGGATCCCGTGCTGAAAGTGGATTCCGTCGTCACCCGTTTCGGCCAGGAAGTGATCCATGACGGCGTCAGCTTCACTGTCGGGCGGGGAGAGGTCGTGGCCCTCATCGGCGGCAGCGGAACCGGGAAGTCGGTGCTGATGAAGGAAGTGATCGGCTTGTTGCGGCCCGCTGGCGGCACCGTCAACCTGCTGGGCACCGACGTCTGGCGCTGCGACCAGGATGAGATGAACGCTCTGCGCCGCCGCTTCGGCATGCTGTTTCAGGACGGCGCGCTGTTCTCCTCGCTGACGGTGGCGGAGAACATCGCGGTTCCTTTCCGCGAGAATACCGATCTGCCGCCGGACATGATTCCGCCGCTGGTCGGATTCAAGCTGTCCCTGGTGGGACTGCAGCCGGACACCGGAAGAAAAACCCCGGCCCAGCTATCGGGCGGCATGCGCAAGCGCGTCGCGCTCGCGCGGGCCCTCGCGCTGGAACCCGAGATCCTGTTCCTCGACGAGCCGACGTCCGGCCTCGATCCGATCAGCGCGCGTGCTTTCGACGACCTGGTGCGGGTGTTGAGCGACGGCCTCGGGCTGACTGTGTTCATCGTCACGCACGACCTGGACACGCTGCGCTCGATCGTCGGGCGCGTGATCGTGCTGGCGAGAGGCAAGGTCATCGCCGACGGTCCGGTGGACGCGGTGATGAAGATCGAAGACCCCTGGATCAAAGAATACTTCACGGCGCGCGCGCTAATCGCGTAGGGCCGGTAACGAAACGAGGGGATACTCACCTCATGTTCCCCTACATCAGGGGCCGTTTCAGTCATCCTGAAACGGCCGCTTAGGAAGGTGCCCATGGAACCGGAAGCGAAGTACACCCTGGTCGGAACCGTCGTGCTGGTCCTCCTGGCGATGCTGGCCGTCGCGGTCGTCTGGCTGCGGGGCACCGGAGGGCAGCGCGACGACGTGCCGTACAAGATCTATTTCGCCCGCCAGTCGCTGGAAGGCCTGCAGATACGAAGCGACGTCAAGATGAAAGGCATCAAGGTCGGGGCGGTGACCGGATTTCGCATCTCGTCGCGGCGTCCCGGCACGGTGGAGGTTGTCGTCCGGGTGGATGGAACGGCACCGGTGCTCCAGGGCACCCGGGCGACCGTGGATCGGCACCTGTTGACGGGGATTGCCAGCATCCGGCTCGTTAACACCGACGAGAGCAGTCCGCCGCTGTTGGCGGTGCAACCCGACGAGCCGTATCCGGTGATCGCCGAGGGCGAGTCCGAATACCAGCTCTCGGAATCCGTGGCGCAGATAGCGTCCCGAGCGGACGAAACCATGAAACGCATCAACCTCGTGCTGTCCGACGAGAACCAGGTGGCGTTGAACGAGATACTGGTCAACCTTCGCCGCATCTCGTCCAACATCGACCGCAGCTTGTCGGGCCTGGACCGGACGCTCGCTTCCATGGGGCGGGCTGCCGACGACGTGCGGACGTTGAGCGCCGATATCGGCGGTGATGCGCGCAAGCTCGCGGCGCGTTATGACAAGCTGGGAGAGGAATCCACGGTGGCGGTGCGGGACATTTCCGCGTCCATCCGCAAAGTCAGCGACGATGTCGCGCGGCTTTCGGCGCGCGCGGATGCCCTGTTCGCCGACGGCAACGTCGAATTGCGGGTCACGGCGCAGGAGTTGCGCGCGGCGGCCGATGCGCTGGGGGCGACCGCCCGCCGGCTCGGCGATCCGGGCAAATTCCTGTTCGGGCCGCCGGCGGGCAGCCTGGGCCCGGGGGAGGCGGCGAGATGAAAACATTAGCGATGGCCCTGCTGGTGTGCTCGCTTGCGGCGCTGGTCGCGGGGTGCCTGTCTTCGGGCGAGCGGGCGTTCCAGCGCTATTACGTGCTCGAGGCGGCGGGCGTTCACGCCGCGCCGGCTAAAGCGCCTCGCGCCTCGACGCTGCTGGTTGTCCCCACCACCGCGTCAAGTTTTTACGAGACCCAGGATATCGTATACAGCCGGGCACCGGGCACGCGGGCCTACTACCAGTTCCATGCCTGGACGGAACGGCCCAGCCGGACCATTGGAGAGCTTCTCGTCGCGCACCTGGAGCGCAGCGGCTCGTTCAAGGCGATTACGAGAGCCACAAGCGGGATCCAGGGGGAACTGGTTCTGGACACCCATCTCTCCGAGTTCTACCACGATGCGGTCGCCAATCCGGGCGGCGTCCGGGTTTCCCTGACCGCGGAACTGATCGATCCCGTGCGGCGGGTGCTGGTGGCGCGGCGTACGTTCGCCCGATCGGCGCCCGCCGTGACGTATGATGCGCCCGGCGCAGTACAGGCGTTCAACAAGGCAATCGGCGCGATCCTCGACGATGTGTCGGCATGGGTGGATGGCTCCGCGCCCCGCTGATGGAAAAAAGGAAATCCAGCTCATGGAAGAAATGACAAGCCTGCTGACGCAACACGGCCTTGCGCTGGTGTTCGCCAATGTGCTGCTGACGCAATCGGGGGTGCCAGTTCCCGCGGTTCCGATCCTGATCATCGCCGGCGCATTCGTGACGCAGGGGCAGATCGCGCTGGTGCCGCTGATCCTGGTATCCGTGACGGCCTCGTTGATCGGCGACACGCTCTGGTATCTCGCCGGCCGGCGCTACGGCTATCGCATCCTGCGCACGCTGTGCCGGATCACGATCGAGCCTGATTCCTGCGTCAAGCAGACCGAGAACATCTTCGAGCGATGGGGGCCGCCGTCGCTGATGCTGGCAAAATACATCCCGGGTTTTGCCACGGTCGCGCCGCCGCTGGCGGGCACGATGGGTCTAGGATTCCCGCTGTTCCTGATCTACAGCGCGGTCGCCGCCTTATTGTGGGCGGCGGCGCCGATCGCACTAGGCGCCATCTTCCACACCGAGGTCGGGCGCGCCCTCGAATGGCTCGAGAGCATGGGAACCGGTGCGATAGCGGTCATCGCGGCGATCGTGCTGTTCTACATTGGCATCAAGACGCTGGAACGCTATATGCTGATCCGCTTCCTGCGTATGGTGCGGATCGGCGTGGAAGAATTGCGTGAACTGATGCGGAAGGAAGTAAAACCGCTCGTGCTCGACGTCCGCTCGGCGACGGCGCGCAAGCTTGACCCGCGCCGGATTCCCGGCGCAATCTGGGTGGACATCGCGGCGCCGCAGTCGGTACTGGTCGCGGTGCCGCCCGACCGCGACGTGGTCGTTTATTGCAGTTGACCGAACGAAGCCAGCGCGGCGCGTGTCGCCCGCCTCCTGATGGACCAGGGCTACCGACGGGTGCGCCCGCTGGAAGGCGGATTGGAAGCCTGGATCGAGGCGGGCGGACAGACCGAGGGTTTTGAAGCGGCGAAGTGATCAACCACGACAAGGGGGGTATATGAACGCGCTATGTGAAGCAGTGAAAACCTACGGCCCGTTCGCCGGGCGCATTTTGCTGGCGCTGATCTTCGTGATCTCCGGCTTGGGCAAGCTCACCGGTTTCGAGGGCACGGTCGG
>CAYYZZ010000232.1:0-4648 GCA_964476235.1 uncultured Streptomycetaceae bacterium
CGCACGACCTTGATCCATTTCGCGATCTCGGCCTTGTTGAAGGCATCGTGCTGCTCGGGCGTGTTGGCAACGATTTCAGCGCCCTGGTCGGCCAGGCTCTTCTTGACCCCCGGGTCGTTGAGCGCCTTGACAAGGGCGGCGTGCACCCGGTCCACGATCGGGCGCGGCGTGCCCGCCGGGGCGAACATCGCGAATCCGCTCGATACGACGAACGTTTTCAATCCCTGTTCCTGCATCGTCGGAACGTCCGGCGCCGCGCCGGAACGTTTTTCGCCGGTCTGCGCGATCATGCGGAGCTTGCCGGTCTTCGCGTGCGGCACCGCCGCCGGCATGCTCATGAGCTGCATCTGCACGTGCCCCGCGATCAGGTCGATCACCGAAGGGCCAGAGCCCTTGTAATGCACGGCCGTAAGCTTGATCCTGGCCGCGGAGTTGAGCAGCTCGGCGGCAAGATGGCCGACGGTGCCGCGGCCGGCGGTGGAGTAGAAGATCTCGCCGGGGCGGGCCCTCGCGATCGCGATGAACTCCTTCACGTTTTTTGCCGGCAGCGCGGGATGCACCATGAACGAGGTCGGCACGTCCGCGATCACGCTGATCGGAACGAAATCCTTGATCGAATCGTACGGCAGTTTTTTCGCCATCGCGGGATTGATGGTGTGCGCCGCGGAGACCATCAGCAGGACATAACCGTCAGGCGGCGATTTCGCGGCCAATTCAGTGCCGATCGTGCTGCCGGCGCCGCCACGGTTGTCGATAATGACCTGCTGGCCGAGGGCCTCACTGAACTTGGGTGCGAAGACGCGGCCGATGATATCGGTGTTGCCGCCGGGTGCGAACGGAATGATCATCCGCACCGGCTTGACCGGGTAGGCCTGGGCAAGGGCGGCGGCGGAAGCCGCAGTTATAACGGCGGCAAGCAGGGCGGTGATACCGGCCTGGCTCAAACGACGCGAAAATGACTTCATTTCAGACTCCTCCAACGTTGATTTTATTGGTTTCGTTGCGGCAGACGGGAATGATACTACAAGGGTTGCTGCGGCCGGCGCGCTGGAGGTCGATTCACCATTTACGACTTACGATTCACGGCAATTTGGCCAGCCCCAGCTCGGTGAGTATCACCTTGAACTGCGCGTATTGCGTTTCGAAATAAGCCGACAGGTCGCGGCTATTCATGTAGTGATTGACGCCGCCGGACTGCGCGACCTCGTTCTTCCACTCGTCGCTGCGGGTGACCCTCGCGAACACCTCTTCCCAGAATGCGACCTGGGACGCGGACCAACTCTTGGGCCCGATCACAGGGCGCCAGTTCGCGACGACGACGTCCGCGCGCTGCTCCTTCCAGGTCGGCACGGTCGCGAGCGCGCCCTCGAGCCGCGCCGGCGACGCGACCGCGAGCACGCGCATTTTCCCGGACTGGAGGTGCGTGATCGCGTTGGCGGAGGGCGCCACCACCAGGCCGACGTGCCCGCCCAGCAGCGCGGTCATCGATTCGCCGCCGGAGCCGAACACGACGACCTTCAGCTTCTTCACGTCGCCGCCGGCAGCTTTCGCGGCGAGCCCGGCAGCGATGTGGTTGGTGTTGCCGGCTGCGGTGGCGATGCCGATGGGCAGCGATTCCGGGTCGGCCTTGAGCAGGTTGAGCAGGTCGCGCCCGGATTTCAGCGGCGAGTCCGACCTGACGAGAAAGCCGATGTACTCGTCGTAGAGCATCGCGACCGGCGTGAAATCCTTGTGTCCGTGCGGGCTCTTGCCGGTGATGTGGTTGGTCAGCAGCGAGGTGGCCGTAATCTCGAAGTAGTGCGCGTCTCCCGCGCGCTGGTTGAGATAAGCCTGGGCGATGGCACCGCCGCCTCCCGGCTTGTTGACGACCGTCGCGGTGACCTCGAGCAGCCGCTGGTCCTGCAGGATCTTCTGCACCATGCGCGCCGTCCGGTCGATGCCGCCGCCGGCCCCGACGCCGACGATGATTTCGACATTCCTGGCGGGTTTCCAGGGGCCGGGCTGCGCAAGGGCCGCCGGGGCTGCCATCACTACGCAAAAAGTTGCGATCAGGACACGGACGATCATGGGGATTCCACTATGGGGAGTTGCGATTAACATCAGGCCACTCGTTAGCGCTAGGAGTTTGTCGGACTTACGTCGGACAAACTCCTTATGCAAAGCCGCCTGCAAGATAATGGCGATAAAGGACCGCGGAGACATGACATCGACTCCGTAGCCGACCCCAACCGCGGGTCAAGAGGGGTCCATTGGCTTAGTTTCATTCCAGATCCCCGTCCTCAGGCGGTTTTGCTGTTAGCAGCCTGTCGGGGCGTCAAGTCCGACAGGCTGCTAGAATCTACCGGAATTCTACCCGCCGACAAAGCGGAACAACCTGAAGGAACCGACCATGGCCACCAAACGCATGAGCATCATGGGCACCCGGCACGTGATTTCCGCCGGCCATTACCTCGCCGCCCACGCTGGCTTCGAGATCCTGGAGGCGGGCGGCAATGCGATCGATGCCGGCGTGGCGGCGGGCATCGCGATCGGGGTGCTGCAGACCGACAAGGTGAATTTCGCCGGGGTGGCGCCGCAGATCATCTACACGGCGAAGAACAGGAAAGTGCACTGCATCGACGGCCTCGGCGTGTGGCCCAAGGCGATCACGCCGGATTATTTCATGAAACGGTACGGCGGCAAGATCCCGAAAGGGGTGGAGCGCTGCGTAGTGCCGGCCGCGCCGGACGCCTGGATCACGGCGCTCGAGAATTTCGGCACCATGAGCTTCGGCGACGTCGCCTCCTACGCCATCCGCTTCGCGCGCGACGGTTTCCCGATGCACCCGATGATGTCGGAGTTCATCAAGAAGAACGAGGAAAACTACCAGCGCTGGCCGGCAAGCAAAAAAGTATTCTTGCCGAAAGGCCGCCCGCCCGAAGTTGGCGAGGTGTTCCGGCAGCCCGACCTCGGCAAGACGATGCAGTACATGGCGGACCAGGAAAAAAGGGCGGGGCGCAAGGGCAGGAAGGCCGGGCTCCGGGCGGCGCGCGATGCCTTCTACAAGGGCGATATCGCGCGCACGGTGACGAAGTACATCGAGAAGGAAGGCGGCCCGATGCGCTTCGAGGACTTCGCGGACTTCCGCGTGAAGTTCGAGCCCACGGTGCGCACGCGCTACCAGGACATCGATCTGCACGCCTGCGGGCCGTGGTCGCAGGGCCCGGTGCTGCCGATGGCGCTCAACATCCTCAAGGGCTTCGATCTCAAGGCGATGGGCCACAACTCGACGGAGTACATCCACGTCGTGACGGAAGCGCTGAAGCTCGCATACGCCGACCGCCACCATCATTTCGGCGACCCGCGCTTCATCAAGGTGCCGATGAAGGGGCTGATGTCGGACCGCTACGCCCGGCACCGCCGCTCGATGATCAGCCTGGAAAAAGCGTGGGGGGAAATGCCGCCCGCGGGCGATCCCGGGACGCTGGCCGACATCCGGCAGCGCTGCGTGCCGGCGCCCGAGTCCGACGAAGCGCCGGGGCCGGGCGACACCTCGTACCTGTGCGTGATCGACAGCGAGGGCAACGCATTTTCGTGCACGCCGAGCGACGGCTCGGACAAGACGCCCATCATTCCCGGCGTGGGGATCCTGTGCTCCGGGCGCGGCACGCAATCGTGGTCCGATCCTTCGCATCCCTGCTCGGTCGCGCCGGGCAAGCGGCCGCGGCTGACGCCCAATCCCGCAATGGCTTTCAAGAACGGGCGCGTCTACATGCCGTTCGGCACGCCGGGCGGCGACGTGCAGTGCCAGGCCATGCTGCAGGTATTCCTCAACATCAACGTGTTCGGCATGGCGCCGCAGGCCGCGGTGGAAGCGCCGCGCTTCGCCGGCTACAGCTTCCCCGGCTCGTTCGAGCCGCATCCGTACTACCCCGGGCGGCTGCACATGGAGAAGAGCCTCGCCGACGAGTTCGGGGAAGAGTTGAGGGACATGGGGCACAAGGTCTACGAATGGGACGACATGACCTGGCTCGCCGGGTCGGTGTGCACCATCGTCGCGGACCACAAGAACGGAGTGCTGCACGGCGGCGCCGACCCGCGCCGGCCGGCGTATGTTCTGGGCTGGTAGGAATTGAACCGCCAAGCCTGCCCTGAGCGTGTCGAAGGGACGCCAAGACGCCAAGGAAATCAGAAGATAAATAAAATAAAGAACTGATCGAACCGCCAAGCACGCCAAGATCGCCAAGAAAAATAATGACAATGAGTGTCAACTAAATCGTCAACTAAATTGTCACCTAATTTAAGTTGGGCCTTATGTCGTGCTTTATCCAACTGAAGGGGGGAAACATGAAAGTGTTCCTTGTCACCTGTGCGCTTGCCGTCACCTTCGGAACCAGCTCAACGGGTACGGCTCAAAGCTATCCGTCGCGACCGATCACGATCGTGGTGCCGTTTTCCGCAGGAGGGCCCACCGATACGCTCGCGCGCATCATGAGCGAGCCCATTAAAAGGGCACTGGGTCAGACCGTGGTCGTCGACAACACGACCGGCGCGGGCGGCAGCATAGGCACCGGGCGCGTCGCCCGCGCCGCTCCCGACGGCTATATGCTCAGCATCGGGCACTGGGGCACCCACGTCGTGAACGGCGCCTACTATTCGCTCCCGTTCA
>CAYYZZ010000233.1:0-4639 GCA_964476235.1 uncultured Streptomycetaceae bacterium
ATAAGTGATAGGTGATAAGTGATAGGTGTGAAAACCAGGAAAAATAATGGCTAAGAAGCGACAAATTACTGGTCACCAGTCACCAGTCACTGGTCGTAAGTCGAAGCGCGGCTATTCGGACCTGCCCGAGCATCTCGAGGCACTGAAGAAGCGGGGCTTGCTGCTCACGATCGACCGGCCGGTGGACAAGGACGCCGAGCTGCACCCGCTGGTGCGATGGCAGTACGTCGGCGGCATCGAAGAGCACGAGCGCAAGGCGTTCCTGTTCACTAACGTGGTGGACGGGCTTGGGCGGAAATACAAGTTTCCCGTGGTGGTGGGCGCCTATGCCGGCAACCGCGAGATTTATTGCGTGGGCATGCGCGCGAAGCCGGAGCAGGTCCAGACCAAGTGGGACCATGCCATCGCTAACCCGGTCAAGCCGCGCATCGTCACGAAAGCGCCCTGCCAGGAAGTCGTGATCAAGGGCGCCACTCTGAAAGGCGAGGGCAACGGGCTCGACAGCCTGCCGATCCCGGTTTCGACGCCGGGTTTCGACAGCGCGCCCACGCTGACCGCGACCAACGTCATTACCCGGGACCCGGAAACCGGCATCCAGAACCACGGCACCTATCGCGCCGGGTTGAAAGCCCCCGATCGCTGCGTGATCCGCATGGCGACGCGCGTCGGCGGGGCAGGCGGCTACCGCCACTATCTCAAGCACCAGAAGCGCGGCGACAAGACCATGCCGTGCGCGATCGTGCTGGGCGCGCCGCCCTGCGTTGCGTTCGTCGCACCGATGAAGCTGCCGCTGGACCTCGACGAGGTCGGCGTCGCGGGCGCCGTCGCCGGTGGGCCGATCAACGTCGTGCGCGCGAAGACGGTGGACCTGCTGGTTCCCGCCGAAGCCGAGATCGTGATCGAGGGGCTGATCGACACCGAGTACCTGGAGCCCGAAGGCCCGTTCGGCGAATCGCACGGGCACATCGCACCCGAGGAATTCAACATGCCGATGCGGGTGACCGCCATCACCCACCGCAAGGACGCCATCGTCGCCTCCTATTTGAGCCAGGTGACACCGAGCGAATCGAGCGCGATCAAGCGCGTCTCCTACGAGCCGATGTTTCTCTCGCACCTGCGCAACACGCTCGGCGTCCGCGGCGTGAAACGCGTGACGCTGCACGAGCGCATGACGGCGCTGAGGCGCATCGCTATCGTGACAGTGGAGAAGGGCACACCGCGCACCGAGATCTGGCGCGCGCTGACCGGCGCTTCCAGCTTCAAGGCCGACTGCGGCAAGATCTGTATCGCGGTCAACGAGGATATCGACCCGGACAACTCGGATGCGCTACTGTGGGCGATTGCCTTCCGCATGGACCCGACGACCGACCTCCAGGTGCTGCGCTACCGCAGCCCGGGACATGGGCCCGAGCGCGAGCACGAGGCGGAACGCGAGGACGCCACGCTGCTGATAGACGCCACCATGAAGGAAGACCTGCCGCCGCTCGCCCTGCCCAGGCAGGAGTACATGGAACGGGCGCGCAAGGTGTGGGAAGAGCTCGGGCTGCCCAAGCTGCGCCCGCAATCGCCGTGGTTCAGCTCGCCCGCGGGCAGCGATTGGCCTAAGCGATGGGATGAGGCGGCAAAACGCAGCGCGACGGGCCGTTATCTCGAGAACGGGCGCGTCAGCGAGAAGCAGAAGCGCAAAGGTCTGAAACCTGAGACACGTTTCAGACCTGATGAGAAATGATGAACATCAACCGTATAGTTTTGCGCGCGGTGACGATCGCAGTATCCGTTGCGCTGGCTAATCCTGCTGTGGGTCAGAGTGTGACGGCGGGCGCGCAAAACTATCCGAGCAAGCCGATACGGCTGGTAGTGACGTTCGCCCCGGGCGGGACGACCGACATCCAGGCGCGCATGCTGGTCGAGAAGCTCCCGGCTCGGCTCGGCCAGCAGATACTCATCGACAACCGCGGCGGCGCCGGCGGCAACATCGGCATGGAGATCGTCGCGCGGGCGCCCGCCGACGGATACACGCTCGTCATCACGGTGATCGGGACCTGGGCGGTCAACCCGCACCTCTACAAGCTGCCGTACGACGTGGTGAACGACTTCGCGCCTGTCATCCATGTCGCCACTACGCCCGGCGTGCTGGTCATACACCCCTCCGTGCCGGTGAAGACAGTCAAGGAGCTGGTCGCGCTGGCCCGCAAGCGGCCCGGCGAGCTCGCCTACGGCACGGCGGGATTGGGTTCTTTCACCCATATCTCCGCCGAACTCTTCTCGGTGATGACCGGCGCCCGGATGACGCACGTCCCGTACAAGGGATCCGGCCCGGCGACCGCCGATCTCGTCGGCGGCCATATCCAGCTCTCATTCAGCAGCGCTGTCCCGGCTATGCCCCAGATCCAGTCCGGGCGGCTGCGCGCCCTGGCCACGACCGGGGCGAAGCGGCTTACCGTACTGCCGGACCTGCCGACGATTGCCGAAGCCGGCGTCGCCGGCTACGAGAGCTCCACCTGGACCGCGATGGCGGCGCCCGCGCGCACGCCGCACGCGATCGTCGAGCGGCTGAACCGTGAAGTCAACGCGGTGTTGCAGTTGCCCGACATCCAGGAGCGGAGCGCGGCGATGGGCTCGGTCATCACCGGTGGCACGCCGGAGTGGTTTCACGACTATCTGAAGGCGGAACTCGCGAAGTACGGCAAGCTGGTGAAGCAGGCGGGCATCAAGACCGAATAAATGCGGATGCTGGCGCACCGCTTTATTTGAGCGCGTTCGAACGGATGGTGTGCCACCGCTCAACGCGCTCGATCTTCATCCCTCATCCCTCCGCCCTCATCCCTCGCGGCTCAGCCAGGTAACTGGCTGAGCAGCTTCCGCATGGTCTCCCCGATCGGCTCGCGGATGACCAGGTTGGCGATGTCGTCGAGCGGCGTCGGCTGGGCGTTCACGATCACCAGGCTCGCGCCCGATTGCCTGGCCAGGCGCGGGAAGGACGCAGCCGGCTCCACGACGAGAGACGAGCCGATCGAGACGTAGAGGTCGGCCTTCAGGGTCGCCTCGGTCGCCAGGCGCATCTCCTTTTCCGGCATGCCCTGGCCGAACGAGATGGTGCGGGCCTTGATCGGCCCGCCGCAGTCGTCGCAATCCGGGGCCTCGTCGCCCTTTTCCACGCGCTCGACGATGACGGGGGTCGGCCATTCCTTGCCGCAATGCTGGCACGCGGCGTAGCGGTTGGTGCCGTGCAGCTCGATCACGTTGACGTTGCCGGCATCCAGGTGCAGGCCATCGATATTCTGGGTGATGACGGTGGTGATATGACCGCGGAGCTGCAGCTCGGTGATGATGAGATGGCCGTCGTTGGGCTTCGCGGCCCCACAGCGGTGAAACATCCGCACGCCGCGCTGCCACGCGCGCACCCGCGCCTCGCGGCTCGCCATGAAATCCTGGTAGTAGACCGGCGTCTCGGTGTTCCAGACGCCCTGGGGGCCGCGGTAATCGGGAATGCCGCTCTCGGTGCTGATCCCCGCGCCGGTGAACGCCACGCCGCGCTCCGCCGCGCGCACGAGCTTGCCGAATTCGATCAGCTGCCGGTCCTTGTCCTGCATCGGCGTTTATCGGCGTTCATCGGCGTCTGATGCTTATCAAGCGCTTTCTTCGCGCCAGAAGCCCAGCGCTTCCTGGGCGGCGCGGTCGGTGTAGCTGAACAGCACGCAATCGGTTTCGGCTTTCAACTGGTAGAACGCCCAGGATGGCACCACGAAGACGTCGTGGGGGGCGAAGTCCCAGCGCGCTTCGCCGATGCTGACGCTGCCCCTGCCTTCGACCACGCAGAACACGGCGCCGTCGGTGCTGCGGTAACTGCGGCCGGAATGTCCTTTGGGCAGCCATTGCATGAACACCGCCATGGTGGGGAAGGCATGGCCTCCCGTCGCGGGGTTCGAGTAGCGCAGCTTGTAGCCGTGCGAGGCGTGCGGCTCGCCGGCCTTCGCGAGCCGTTCCAGCGCTTCGCGCGTGCGGTCGTAAGGGTAGGACAGGACCGGCGAGGCGCGTCCCTGCGGCCGGTAATCCACCGGGAGCAGATTGGCGCCGTAGCGCGCGCTTGCATCGCCTTCCGCGCGCGTCACCGGCTGGCTCTCCTGCGGGTAATCCTCGCGGAAATGCGCGCCGAACAGGTTCGCGAACGCCGTGTCGAGCCCGTCCAGCCACACCACCGGCCCGGACCCCAGGTTGCCGTGATCGTGCCAGGCCCAGTTCGGCGTGGTTACGAAATCGCCCGGCCGCATCGTGACGCGCTCGCCATCCACCGCGGTATAGGCGCCTTCGCCCTCGACGATCAGGCGCAGCGCGTTCGGCGCGTGGCGGTGCGTGCGCGCGATCTCGCCGGGCAGGATCACCTGCAGGCCGGCGTAGAGGGTCGTGGTGGCGAAAGTGGATCCCTTCAGCGCGGGGTTCTCCAGCATCAGCACGCGCCGCTCGGCCTCCTGGGTGGTGATCAGCTCGGCGGAGCGCATCAGGTGGGGCTGCACTTGCTGCCAGCGCCAGATCGCCGGCACCGCCGCGGTCCCGGGTTTCAGCCGCATGACCCGCTCCCACAGCGGCTTCATGTTGAGCGCTGCAATCTCGCTCGACAATTGCTCACGCTTCGGGTTCG
>CAYYZZ010000234.1:0-4618 GCA_964476235.1 uncultured Streptomycetaceae bacterium
TGCCGAACAGCAGCGTGTAGCCGTCGGGCGCCGACTTCGCCACGATTTCCGCGGCAATCATGCCCGAGGCGCCAGCGCGATTGTCGATCACCATCGACTGGCCAAACTGCTCGGCGAGCTTGGCGCCGAGCACGCGTGCCTGGGTATCGTTGGCGCCGCCCGGGGGCGATGTGACGAGAAAACGGATCGGGCGCACCGGGTAGTTTTGCGCGACCGCAATCCCGACCGTCACCGCGCCGGCAAGCGCAGCGGAGATTGCGAACACTGCAGCGCGCAAAACTAACATTGAATTGCGATTTACCATCCGGAACCGTGCCAAACTGGTCAGATTCCGCTCTTGCCAAATTTCGGAGCGGTCTTCATTAAGGATTTCGCCGGACCGCAATCTGGCGAAATCCTAAACCTTGCGCGTGCGCACCTGGGCGATGCGTATCGGCGGGATCCACGGCTTCTCCGCCCACGCCACGCCGACCCGCGCCACCTGCGCGTCGATCAGGTAGGGCTTGCCGTCCACCGTCGTTTTGCGCGCCCGCGCAAGCGCCGTTCGGAGTTGCTCGGCAGACTGCACGACTTCTCCGTCCACGCCAAAGCCTTTGGCGATGTGCGCCATGTTCATATCCGGGTTGCCGAGATAGTCGTGATAGAACTGGCCGGTCTGCACCATGCGCCCGCCCGCGGTCTTGTCGATGACACGGCTGTGCGGGCCGGAATACGCGTGATTGTTGTAGACGACGGTGATTACCGGCAACTCCAGGCGCGCCATGTTCCAGAGCGCGGTGGGGCCGAAGACGAACGACCCGTCGCCGACCAGGCAGATCACTTGCTGGTTGGGGCGCGCGAGCTTCACGCCGGCGGCGGTGCCGACGCCCGAGCCGAGGTGCGCGCCGTAGTAGAAGAACAGCTCGCGCCCGCCGAGGGGATTGAAGCCGAAGCTGTGCAGGTTCACGGACCCCGCCTCGTGCACGACGATCGCGTCCTTGTCGGCGAACTGGGCAACCTCCCAGGTGACGCGGTCGGCGAGCATCGGGCTGCGGTTCCAGTCGGGGTTCTTCGTCACCAGGGCCCTCATGGCGGCCGCCTGCTCGCTGAATCGCCGGACCTCCTGCGCGCGTTCCGCCGCCTTCTGCCTGAGCGGAGCCGTCATGAGCCCTTCGACCGCCGCAGTGAGGTCGTCCAGTCCGTAGGCCACGTCCGCGACGAGCGGGACCTCCGTGGTGATCACGTTCCCCATGCTCACGCTGTCTATCCGCATGTCGATGAACTTCACGCCGCGGCCCACGATCGGCGCGGGCGACTGGTGCTGCAGCTTGTTGCCGACGTTGATCACGACGTCGGGTTCCTTCGGGTAACTCAGCGAATTGATCCTCGCTACCGGCAGGCCGCCCACCCATAGCGGATGCGCTTGCGGAAAATTGGCGAACATCTGCCGCGCCTGGGCGACCGGCATGCCGAGCAATTCGGCGAGCTTGACCGCCCTGGCCACGGATTTCGTGTGGTAGAGCTCGTCGCCGACGATCATCAGCGGCATCTTCGCCTCGACCAGCAGTCTGGCCGCCCGCTCCACTTCCACGGGATTGGGCCGCACCCGCATGCGCGGGTCCACTTTCTCCTGGGATATGATCTCGGTGCGGACCCCCGTCTCGTCGTTTAAGTCCGAGTGCCAGGAGGCGTAGGTGGGGCCGTAAGGCGGCGTCCAAGCGGCCTTAAAGGCGCGGCGCAGGGTCTCGGGAATCATGTCCGCGCGGCGCGCGAGCCACGAGTACTTGGTGAGCGGCTGGACGATCTGCTCCTGGTTCGCGACCTCCTCGAAACCGTCACGTCCCGCGCGGCGGGACTGGTCGGTGCGATAGCTGTAGAACACCAGCGGCGTCTGCTCCTTGTGGGCGTTGTACATCTGTCCCATCGCGTTCATCAGCCCGACGACCGCCGCCTGCATGATGAGGGTCGGCTCGCCCGAGGCCTTCACGTAGCCCGCAGCCATCGCGGCGCCCGGCCCCTCGTGCGGCGTCAGGATGTACTTGAGTTGCGGCCGGTCGACGAGCGCCTCGTAGAACTGTGCGTCCTCGCTCGCCGAATTGCCGAAGACATACTTGACGCCCGAGGCGATCAGCTGCTCGGCAACGCACGCGCCGCCGGTTCCCTGAAACACCTTGACGCCGCCGGATGCCGCGCCGGGCGCCGCCTGGGCGTGCGCGAGCGGAACGAGCGACTGGAGCACCGATTCCGCGGCGGCCATTGAAACCCCCGTGGCGGTCAATCCCTTCAGGAAATCGCGCCGCGAGATCGAATGCGACAGGTAGCGTGCAACCAGTTCTCTCATGGAAGCCTCCGATCAATCATTGCGCAACTGGACGGCTATCCCGTTGCGCACTGTACTTTCCCCCTCTCCTTCCGGGAGAGGGTGCGCCGAAACGTGGAGCAGGGGCCCCGGTTTCCGGGGATGCGACCGTGAAGGCGCACATAAGCACGCGGGCAATCGCGGCGCTGCATCCCGCTCCGGGTCGCATCCAAGCACGATACGCTTGGAACCTGCTCCGCCCACCGCGGGCGCAGGGGTGAGGGTTAAATGTCGCAGATTTCACCAACGCCATGTCACTTCGTAGTCTTGCCGGCCTGCGGGCCATAGACCGTGCCCAGATAGCCAGCCATGGTGTTGATCTCGTCCTCGGTCCACAGCGCGCCGCGACCCACCATGCGGTAGAGCACGCCCTCCCATCCCCTGCGGTCCTGGCGATGGTCGCGCCACATCGTGTCGCCGTGGCACTGGAAGCAGCGGCCCAGCACGAGGTCCCTGCCGGGGGCGTCGGGGAAGCCGATGGGCTTGGCTTGCTGCGCGCCCGCCGCGAATGGGATCAAGGCCGGGGCGGTGCCAAGCAAGAAAACCACGAGCATCTTCTTGAAACGGGACATCTGGGTCGCCTCCCTGTTAAAGCCCGCGATTCACGATTCACGCTTTTTAAGTTAGTAGGGAAACGGCGCCAGCTGTGGCGGCTTGCCCGCCGGCAGGGCGGTGCGCGCCAGGTTCATGACCATCGCCAGCATCAGGTAATAGCCGGCAAGTCCCACCAGGTCCACCACGCCCTCCTCGCCGAATTTCGCGACCGCCCGCGCGTAGGTCGCGTCGCTCACGCTCTTGTTGTGCAGCGACTCCGTCAGCAGCTCATAGACGATGTCCTCGTCCTCGGCCATGCCGGTCGGCCGCCGTCCTTCGGCGATCGCGTCGGCGGTCGCAGGCTTGAGTCCCGCCTTCATCGCGTGCTCGTAATGCGCCTGCCATTCGTACTGCTGCGTCCAGTGGCGCGCCGCGATCAGCGTCGCGAGCTCCATGACGCGGCGGTCGAGCGCGCAGTTGAAGCGCAGGTACTCACCCACCTTCTGTACCGGGCTCAAGAGCCCCGGACTGCGCAGCAGCGCGATGAACGGCCCGCGCAACTCGCCGCGCGGTCCCGCCGCGATCTCGGCCGCGGCCTTCTTCTGCGCCTCGGTCATCTTTTCCGGCGGGATCCGGGGCATGCGCTCCGGGGGGACGGGGTGGGTCATCAAATACTCCTTTCTGTAATTTACTGGTCGTCGTGATTGGTGATGCCGCAGTCAGGGATGAGGGATGAGGGCGGAGGGATGACCTGAAACCCGCTTTTTGTATTTTGCTTTTCCCTCATCCCTCATCCCTCATCCCTCATCCCTAAGTGACCGGCCACGGTCACTTGATGGCCATGGGATTAATTGGCGACCCTACGGCTCCGGTAATCGGCAGCGGCGGCCCGCAGAACAGGAACTCGTAGACCTTGTCCTTCGCGCAGTCGTCGGCAAGATCCTTGAGGTAGAAGATCTCGCCCATGGTGATGCCGACCATGGGAATGATGATCCAGTGCCAGGGCTGGAATGCGACGGTGCTCTCGTTCGGGCGCACCTCGCAGCCCCAGGTGTCGAAGCAGATCGCGGCGATTTCCTTCTGGTGGATCCACTCGCAGGTCTCGAAGCGCAGGCCCGGCGCGTCTCCCGCCGCGTAGGCGCCCCAGTCCCCTTTCGCGAGACAATGCTCCATCTGCCCGGTGCGCACGATCACGAAATCGCCGCGCCGCACTTCCACGCCCTGCGCCTTGGCGCAGGCGTCGAGCTCGGCGTTGCCGACGCCGAAGCCGTCCTCGAGGTAATCGCCGCCGAGGTGGCGCGGGATGTCGAGCAGCACGCCGCGGCCGATCATGCGGTCGCGCGTCTTGTGGATACCGTTCTTCTTGGCGCCGGTGGAGTCCACGAGCCGCGCGTCGTAGCCATTCCACATCTTGTCGCCGTAGAAGATGTGACCGAGCGCGTCCCACTGCGTGCCGCATTGCAGCGGCATCGACACCATGTCGTCGGCGTAGCGGATCTTGCCCGCGTCCTGCGTCCCGGCCACCGCATCGGTGCCGGTCGCGAGCATGGTGTGGATCGGGTTGAAGCGGCCGCCCCACCCGGTTCGCTGCGGACCGTCCGAATTGAAGTCGAGGCCGAGTGCGAACGCCTTGCCCTTCTTCACCAGCGCCGCCGCCTTAACGATGTCTTCAGGCGACACATAGTTCAGCGTGCCGAGCTGGTCGTCGGGCCCCCATTTTCCCCAGTTCTTCACGCGTCCGGCCAT
>CAYYZZ010000235.1:0-4598 GCA_964476235.1 uncultured Streptomycetaceae bacterium
CTGCGCAAGCCGCTGCCCGAGCCGGTGGCCGAGAAAACCAAGCATCACATCCTCGACACCCTCGCCGCCATGGTGTCGGGGGCCAGGCTGCCGCCCGGCAGAATGGCCATCTCTTATGTGAAGACGCTCGGCGAAGTGAAAGAGGCGACGGTCGCGGGGTCCAGGGTGCTCACCAGCGTCGTCCATGCGGCGCTCGCTAACGGGATGCTGGCCCACGCCGATGAGACGGACGATTCCCACGCGCCTGCGCTGATGCATCCGGGATGCGGCATCGTGCCGGCTGCGCTGGCCATGGCCGAGCGCGGCCGGAGCAACGGCGTTTCGCTGTTGCGCGCGGTGACGCTGGGATACGACATTGCCGCCCGGCTCAACCTGTCGCTGCATGGGCCGGAGTTCCGCGCCGTGGGGCATCTGACGCACTGCTTCGGTCCGCTGTTCGGCGCCACCGCGGCGGCGGCGGCGATTGCGCGGCTCAGCCCGGGCCAGGTGCGCCACGCGCTCTCGTACGCCGCGCAGCAGGCGTCCGGCCTGTCCACTTACATGCGCGACACCGATCACATCGAGAAGGCGTTCGATTTCGGCGGCATGGCGGCGCGCAACGGGGTGTCGGCCGTCACCATGGTGAAAGCGGGATGCACCGGCGTCGAAGACGTGTTCTCCGGCGAGCGCAATTTCTTTGTGGCCTGCGATGAGTCCGGCCGCATCGGCAAGCCGCCCCGGCCGGAAATACTCGTGCGCGGCCTCGGCGCGGACTACGAGATCATAAACACCAACATCAAGCGCTGGTCGGTGGGCTCGCCGATACAGGCGCCGCTCGATTCGCTGCTCGAGCTGATCCGGGCGCACGACGTCAAGGCACGCGACGTCGAGAAAGCGAGAATCCGCGTTTCGCAGACCGGCGCCAACACCGTCGACAACCGCGAAATGCCCGACATCTGCATGCAGCACCTGTGCGCGGTGATGCTGCTCGACGGCATCGTCACGTTCGAGTCCGCGCACGACGAGAAGCGCATGAGGGACCCGAAGGTGCTGGCGGTGCGCCGGCGCGTCGAGCTCATCGGGGACGAAGAACTGCAGATACGGCTTCCGCAGCGGCAGGGTATCGTCGAGCTGGCGCTAAAGGACGGGAGGCAACTACGCCATCACACCAGGGCGGTGCGCGGCACGGCGCACAATCCGATGTCCCGCGCGGAAGTCGACGAAAAGTGCTACCACCTGCTGACGCCGGTGCTGGGAGGCAAGCGCGCCCGCGCGTTGTGCGACTCGGTGTGGAACATCGAGCGCATCAGCGACGCACGGAAGCTGAGGCCGTTACTGCAGGCCTAGCGCCGAAAAGACGGGAGATCGGGAGATCGGGAGATCGGGAGTTCGGGAGATCGAAAGTCGAAATCCCGCCCGCCGCGGTGCGGGTAGTTCGCCCTCCCGCCCTCACGACCTCCCGTGTTTTCATGCCGCGGCCTTCGCGACGGACGCGGCGAGGCCGGGCATTTCGAAGCCGAGCTTCTTCAGGCTGTCGATGACGTTCTTCGCCTGGGCGGCGGTCAGCTCGGTGAGCGGCGGGCGCACCGTGACCCAGTCCGGGTCGTTGGCGAAATGCGCGATGACCTGCTTCAGCGCCGGGATCATGATGTATTGCCCGGTGGCCTTGCGCACCGCGTTCAGCGCTTCCTGCTGCTGGTCCGCGTCGGCTTTCTTCCACTCGCGGTAGAGCCTGTCGATCGCGGCCGGGTTCACGTTGGCGGTGGCCGAGATGCAGCCGGCGCCGCCGTTTCTCAGGCCGGCAAGGAGGAAAGATTCGCTGCCGGGGAAGATGTCAAAGCCGGATTGGGCGAACCTATCGAGAAACGTCTTGGTGTTGTTCCAGTCGCCGGAGCTGTCCTTCATGCCGGCGATCGCGGAGGGATATTTCTTCAGCAGCCGCTCGACCAGGCCGGGCGTGATGCCCACGACCGCGACCGGCGGGATGTGGTAGAGGTAGATCTTCAGCCGCGCGTCGCCAACGCGCTCGACCACTTCCGAAAAATTGCGGTAGAGGCCTTCCTCGGTGACGTCCTTGTAATAGAACGGGGGCAGCATCAGCACGCCGGCGCAGCCGGCTTTCACCGCGTGCTCGGTCAGCCGCACCGTGTCGGTCAGCGCGCAGCAGCCGGTGCCCGGCATCATGCGCGCGGGGTCCACGTCGGCGGCCAGCAACGCGTCGAGCAGCGCGATGCGCTCGTTCATCGAGAGCGAGTTGGCTTCGCTGTTGGTGCCGAATACCGCGAGGCCGCAGTTCTGGGTGAGCAGCCAGCGGCACTGGGCGATGAAGCGCGCGGGATCGGGGCTCAGGTCCCTGTTGAACGGCGTGACGACGGGGGAGAGCACGCCGCGGATGCGTTGCGATGATTTCATGTGTTTCTCCTCGAGGGGGGGCGGCGCCCCGGAAACAGGCGGCGGATAATCTGTCATTTCCAGAATAGCACAGGGATATTACGGGAAAAAGCATGGAAAGTTGTAACTGAACCACGCGTTTGCTAGGCTTCAGGGCCCGCGGCCACACAGATTACACAGATTACGAAAGGGGATCCCATGGCTCTGCATACTGCGCGATGGATGGCATTTGCGTTGACGCTTCTGACCGCCGTGTCGGCCTTGCCTGTTTTCGGGCAGAGTTATCCGGCGCGGCCGATCCGCTTCGTGCTCGGCTTCGCGCCGGGCGGGGCCAGCGACACCATGGCGCGCGCCATCGGGACCCGGCTCTCCGAAGGCCTCGGCCAGCCGGTGGTGATCGACAACCGCGCCGGCGCGGGCGGCAACATCGCCGCCGAGATCGTCGCGCACAGCGTCCCCGACGGCTACACGATGCTGCTCGGAAACAACGGCATACTCGCCGTCAACGTGAGTCTTTACCCGAAGCTGGCCTTCGATCCGGTGAAGGACTTCGCGCCGGTGATCCTGATCGCGTCCCAGCCCAACGTGCTGGTGGTCCACCCCGGGGTCGCGGCTAATTCCGTGAAGGAACTGATCGCGCTCGCCAAGGCGAAGCCCGGACAGCTCAATTACGCATCGCCCGGCGCCGGCACGACCGGCCACCTCGCGGCCGAATTGTTCAAGCGGATGGCGGGCGTCGATTACACCATCATTCCGTTCAAGGGCGGCGGCCCGTCCGCGCTGGCGATGCTCTCCGGGGAATGCCAGTTCACCTTCGCCACGGCGCTCTCGGTGCAGGGGCACATCAAGTCGGGCAAGCTGCGCGCGCTCGCGGTGACCACTGCCAGGCGCTCCCCGAGCTTTCCCGACCTGCCGACCGTGGCCGAAGCGGGCGTTCCCGGGTTCGACGCGATCACCTGGCATGGCGTGGTGGTCCCGGCGCGCACCCCTCAAGCGGTGATCGCCCGGCTCAACCGCGAATTCAACAAGCTCCTGCAGACGGCGGAAATGCGCGAGCGGCTGTTTGCCCTGGGCTCCGATATCATCGGCGGCGAGCCAAAGCAGCTCACCGAGTACATGCGCGTGGAGATTCCGCGGTGGGCGAAATTGATCAAGGAATCCGGGGCGCGGCCGGATTGAAGAGCGTGATGAGTGATGAGTGATGAAAAATAAGGTGCAAGGCACAAGGCATAAGGCACAAGGAGAAACTCAAAGGCCGAGGAACCAGGGGCAGGATAGGCTGAGACCGGCTTTGGTTTCCTTTTGCCTTTTGACTTTTGCCTTTTGCCTTGGATCGGCTGGCGCAGGCGCTCAGTCGTATCCCGTACGGCCGATTCGCTTCATCGCCCCGAATCTGCCCGGCGGACCGACCGACATCCTGGCGCGGCTCATCGGGCAGAAGCTCTCCGAGAGCATGGGCCAGCCCGTCGTCGTCGAGAACCGCGCAGGCGCCAGCGGCCTCATCGGCACGGAAGCAGCCGCCAAGTCGCCCCCCGACGGCTATACGCTGGTGACCGGCAACAACGCCACCTTCGGCGCCAACGTGAGCTTGTTCCGGAAACTGCCGTACGATCCGATCAAGGATTTCTCGCCGATCGTGCTGGTGGCGATCCAGCCCAACATCCTCGTCGTGCATCCTTCGCTGCCGGTGAAATCGGTCAAGGAACTCATCGCGTTCGCCAAGGCGCACCCCGGGCAGCTCAATTACGCGGGCACGGGCATGGGCGCGGCCGCCAACCTGTCAGCGGAGCTCTTCAAGAGCATGACGGGGACCAAAATGGTGGGCATCCTGTACAAGAGTGCCGCGCCGGCGCTCACCGACCTGATCGCGGGGCAAACCCAGCTCATGTTCGCGACTTCGCTATCGGTATTCCCGCATATCCAGTCACACCGGGTGCGCGCATTGGGCGTGACCACCGCGAGTCGAATCCGTGCCATGCCGGAGCTGCCGACGATAGCCGAGGCCGGTGTGCCGGGCTTCGAGGCAACCACCTGGCACGGCGTCTTCGTTCCCGCCGGCACCCCGGCAGCCATCGTCACCAGGCTCAATGGCGAGATCAATCGCATGCTGCAGCTTCAGGAAGTGCGCGACCGACTGACGGCGATGGGCGCCGAGATCGTCGGCGGCACGCCCCAGGAACTCTCCGACCATATCCAGCGCGAGATACCCAAGTGGGCGAAGGTGATCA
>CAYYZZ010000236.1:0-4590 GCA_964476235.1 uncultured Streptomycetaceae bacterium
CCCTCAGCTTGCCCGACTTCACGTGAGGCATGGCGGGCAGCGGGCTCGTGCACATTACCTGCACCTGGCCGCCAATCAAGTCCGTGAGGGCCGGGCCGGCCCCCTTGTACGGCACGTGCACGAGGTCGATCCCGGTCTGAAACTTCAACAGCTCGACGGCGAGGTGGCCGCCCGTGCCGGGCCCTGAAGAAGCATAGTTGATGCGGCCGGGCCGGGCCTTCGCAGCGGCGACCAGCTCCTTGATGCTGCCGACGCCGAGCGACGGGTGGGCGACGAACACGAGCGGAGACTCCGCGACCAGCGTGATCGGCGCGAAATCCTTGATGGAATCGTACGGCAGCTTTCCCCTGCGCAAGCCGGGATTGATGCTGTGTGTCGCGCTCGCGAGAAACAGCGTATGGCCGTCGGGCGGGGCCTTGGCGGTCAGCTCCGTGGCGATGACCTGGCCGCCGCCGCCGCGGTTGTCCACTACGACCTGCTGGCCCAGCGACTCGGTCAGCTTGATCGCCAGCATCCTGCCGACGATGTCCCCCGCCCCGCCGGGCGGGTACGGCACGATCAGCCGTACCGCGCGCTGCGGATAAGCCTCGGCGCTCCATGCCCTGGACTGAAAGAAAATCCCCGAGAGCAGTGCTGCCAAAAAAAACAGGGCGCCGCGCATCGTGGGTATACTACATCAGCCCCACAGCAGCTGATCGATCCGTCCCGTATCCAGGGTCCATAACATGGAAGAAATTCGCATCCTTTCCCCGACCGGCGTCTGCGGCTCGGGCTTCGTCGAGAGCTCGTTCGAGAAAGCGCTCTCCCAGAAGCCGCACGTCATCGGTTGCGATGCCGGCTCGACCGACCCGGGCCCGGCCTACCTGGGCTCGGGACGCACGGCGTTCCCGAAGGAAGCGATACGCCGCGACCTGCGGCTGATGATCATGGGCGCCCGACGCCTGAAAATTCCGCTCCTGATCGGCTCCGCCGGCACCGGCGGCAACGACGCCCAGCTCGAGGGGGCGCACCAATTGGTCAGGGAAATTGCGGAGGCCGAGGGCCTGAGCTTCAAGCTCGCGCTGATCCATGCGGAGCAGAAAAAAGACTATCTCAGGAAACGGCTGCGCGAAGGGCGCGTGAAGCCGCTCTCCCCCGCTCCGCATTTCGACGAGGCCACGATTGACCGCAGCGAACATATCGTCGGCATGATGGGCGCCGAGCCCTTCATTCGCGCGCTGGAAGCCGGCGCGGATGTGGTCATTGCCGGGCGCGCCAGCGACACGGCGATCTTCGCCGCGGCCCCGATCCTGCACGGCTTCCCCGAGGGGCTCGCCTGGCACGCCGCGAAGATTCTCGAATGCGGGGCCGCCTCGGTGGTCCAGCGCAAGACCCCGGATTGCATGTTCGCCTGGCTGCGCAAGGATCACTTCGTGGTCGAGGCGCCCGATCACGAGCTGCGCTGCACGCCGCAGAGCATCGCTTCGCACAGCCTCTACGAGAACGCCGACCCGTTCCGGCTGGTGGAGTGCTCGGGCACGCTCGACCTCACGCACTCGCGCTACGAGGCCCTGACTGACCGCTCGGTGAAGGTGTCGGGCAGCACGTTCATTCCGGCCCAGCGCTACACGGTCAAGCTGGAAGGCGCCGAGAAGGCCGGCTACCAGAGCATACTGATCGGTTCCATCCGCGACCCTTTCATCATCCGCCAGATCGACGACTGGACCGCGCGGCTCGAGGAGAAGATCCATAGCCGCGTCAGAATGGTCTACGGCGACAAGCTGAAGCGCGAGGAGTACCTGCTGTTCATCCGCATCTACGGCAAGAACGGCACCATGGGCGCGCTCGAACCGGTCAAGGAAATTCGCTCGCATGAGTTATGCCTGTCGTTCGAGGTGACGGCGCCGACGCAGGAAATCGCCAGCACTATCGCCAGTATTACCCGTCACCAGGCGCTGCACCTGCCGATTCCCGAGTGGAGCGGTCTCATCACCGCACTCGCCTGCCCGTACAACCACCTCGACCGCGGCGCGGTGTATCGCTTCAACGTCAATCACGTGGTCGAGCCGGATGAGCCGTGCGAAATGTTCCCCATGGACATTTTCGACATCAAGGGCGAGCAAGAAGAGAGGATCGCTGCATGACAGCCCTGGCCAACCTCGCCCGCCTGATACGCAGCAAGAACGCGGGGCCGTTCGAGCTTACTTTCGACATCATGTTCGATGACGCGGCGACATATCGCCGCGTCAAAGAGTCAGGCGTGCTGACTCGTGAAAAAATCGCGGCGTGTTACAGTCTCGAACCAAGCCAGGTAAAGTTCTTTTTGTGCGACAACGCGCTGGCGATCAAGGCTTCGATTCCGCGCCCGTTCTTCCAGGGCGACCCGCGCGACAGCGACGGCCACGGCGGCCAGCAGTACGCGCCGCTGATGGACATCGAAATACCCTAGGATTTCGTCGCAACAACGCCCGACGAAATCCTAATCTGAAGTACGGTACAACTCGATCAGTGAGGCTCCCATGAAACGACAAATTGTCCGGATTCTCTTATCGCTGATTTCAGTTATAGGTTTGTGTGCTGCAGTGCAGGCTCAAACTTATCCGTCCAGGCCGATCCGGCTGATTGTGCCGTTCGCGCCGGGCGGCGGCACCGACATCACGGCGCGCGCCATCGCAATCAGGCTGGGCGAGAGCTGGGGCCAGACTGTCGTTCCCGACAACAGGCCGGGCGCGAACGGCACGATCGGCGTGGACGTCACTTCGAAATCGGCCCCGGATGGCTACACGATCTGCCAGATCTCCTCGAGCCACGCGGTCAACGTGGCGCTCTACCCCAAGCTCCCCTACGACCTGCTCAAGGACCTTACGGCGATCACCCAAGCCACCAGCCAGCCATACGCGATGATCATCCATCCTTCGGTGCCGGCAAAGTCGGTCAAGGAATTCATCGCTTACGCCAAGTCCAGGCCCGGAGCGATCAATTACGGCTCTTCGGGAACCGGCGGCATCTCCCATCTGGGCGGCGCATTGCTCGGCTCGATCGTGGGCATCAGCATGGTTCACGTTCCGTACAAAGGCGGCGCGCTGGCGTTGACGGACCTCATCGGCGGGCAGATCCAGATGCAGCTGGGAACGCTGACCCTGTCGGGTCCTCATATCAGGGCCGGGCGGCTGCGAGTACTGGCGGTAACCACCGCCAAGCGCTGGCCCGGGACGCCCGAGCTGCCCACGATGCAGGAGGCCGGCGTGCCCGGGTTCTCGATCACCCAATGGTACGGCTTGATTGCCCCGGCCAGGACCCCGCGGCCTATCATTACCAAGCTTAACAAGGAAATTGCGCGCATCCTGCATCTGCCCGACGTGAAGGAAAAACTGGCGGCTGACGGCGCCGACGCGGTGGGCAACTCACCGGAGGAATTCGGCGCCCACATCCGGACGGAAGTCGCCAAGTACGGCAAGCTGGTGAAGGAAGTCGGGCTCAAAGCAGAATAAGCCTGTGAGGAGTAAGGAGTGAGGGGCGAAGGGAACCCCCTCTTCACACCTAACCCCTCACACCTCACGCAGTCAGGAGAAGAAATGACGCTCACTCAAGAACTCGCCAAACGAATCAATGCTCTTACTTTTAATGAATTGCCCCCGGAGGCAATTCATTGGGCGAAGGTGGGCATCCTCGACACGGTGGGCGTGACGCTTGCCGGCGCGCGCGAAGAGACGACGCGCATCGTGCAGGACGCGCTGGCGCTCGGCGCGGGAGCCGGAACGAGCCTGGTGTTCGGCGGCAATCGGCGCGTGTCCGCGCTCGATGCGGCGCTGATCAACGGCACCGCCTCGCACGCGCTCGATTTCGACGACATGAACAACACGCTGGGCGGCCACCCATCGGCGCCGATCCTGCCGGCGCTGTTCGCGCTCGCGGACGAGACGGGCGCAAGCGGGCGCGACGTTATCGCCGCCTATGTCGCCGGCTTCGAGACCGAGTGCAAGCTCGGCCTGGGCGTCCACTTCCACCACTACACCAAGGGCTGGCATCCGACCGCCACGCTCGGCGTCTTCGGCTGCGCCGCGGCGTGCTCGAAGCTCATGAAGCTGCCCGACGACAAGGTCGCTCTCGCGCTCGCGATCGCCGCCTCGCTCGCTTCAGGCATCAAGGCCAACTTCGGCACGATGGTGAAGCCGCTGCACATTGGCCACTGCACTCGCAACGGACTCTTCGCGGCGCTGCTCGCACGCGGCGGCTTCACGGCGAATCCGGGCGTGTTCGAGCACAAGCAAGGATTTTTTAATGTATTTAATGGTTTAGGTAATTACGACGCCGGCAAGGTACTGCCGACCTGGGGACAGCCGTGGGACATCGTGAAGCCCGGCATCGCGATCAAGCAGTACCCGTGCTGCGGCAGCACGCACTCTGCGCTGGACGCGATGCTCGGCCTCGTGCGCGAGCACAAGCCGTCCGCCGACGACGTCGAGCGCGTGGACGTATGGACCCACTCCCGGCGGCTCGAGCACACCAACCGTCCCGAGCCGAAGAGCGACCTCGACGCCAAGTTCAGCGTGCAGTACTGCATGGCCCGGGCGATCCTGGACCGGAAGATCGCGATCGAGCACTTCGACG
>CAYYZZ010000237.1:0-4533 GCA_964476235.1 uncultured Streptomycetaceae bacterium
GCTCGAGCATTTCCCTGCGCCGCCCCGCGAGCGCGACGCGGTAACCGTCCTTGAGAAGCGCGAGCGCGACCGCCTTCCCGACGCCCGTGCCCGCGCCCGTGACGAGCGCGGCCTTGTTGTCTGTGGCCATCGTTCGGACCTCCTGATTCTGTTGCGAGACGTGCATGTTAGCGCACCGCCCGGCGCTTGGGGCGCGCAGCGGGCCGGGCTGGTTGACAGGCGCCTGCGTCCGAACCATTCTTGACGCGCCGAAAGGAGGCGCGGGTGTACGACAACTGGGGAGCGAATCTCGCCGTGGTGGCCACGACGGTTCTCATCGTTGCGGTCAGCGTCCTTATCCACTATGCCGGGCTCGAGAGGTTGAGCCGCCGGATACCGCAAATGCATCTGCACCGGCAGTCGGTGGTCTACGCTATCTTTGCGCTGATCGGGCTTCATATCGTCGAGATCTGGATCTTTGGCCTCGGTTACGCGGCGCTGCTGCACTGGCCGGCAACGGGGCAGATGACCGGCACCGAAATGACCTCCTGGCTCGACAATGTTTACTTCTCCGCCGTCGTCTACACCACGCTCGGCCTGGGTGACATCATCCCGCGCGGCCCGATCCGCTTCATGGCCGGGATCGAGGCACTGACGGGGTTTCTGCTTATCGCCTGGTCGGCGTCGTTTACCTACTTCGAGATGGAGCGGCGCTGGCGCGAGCGTTGATGCGCCCGGGTCAGTGCTGAGCGCGGCCGGGAAGCTCTCCGCGGCATCGCGCTGCTCCGCGACACTTCCCCCGCTGTATACAATGGCGGCGGAATGCCCGAATAGAGGACCACATTGTGAGCGACACACAAAAAGCCAGCCTTAGTCCCGAGGTTGTCCTCGAAGAAATGAAGAAGAACGGCGTCACGCATGTGGTCTGGCTGCCCGACAGCGAGACCAACTGGCTGTTCCTGCTGATGAAGGCCGAGCCGTCGCTGACCTTGATCGGCGTCAATCGCGAAGGGCTCGCGTTCTCCGCGGCTGCCGGGATCTCGGCGGGCGGCAAGGTGCCCCTGATCCTGATACAGAACACCGGCCTGATGGAATCGGGCGACTCGATGCGCGGCTGGACCATGGGCATGAACATTCCCGTCGTGCTGATGGTGGGCTATCGCGGCTGGACGCGCCACGGCGTCAACGTCGACACGGCCGCGACCTATACCGAGCGCTTCCTCAACGCCTTCGGCATCAACTACTACCTGGTCGAGGACGGCGCCGATGCGGGGCGCATCTCGATCGCGTTCGAGGAAGCGAAGAAAACCAAGCGGCCGGTTGCGGTGCTGGTCGCCGACGAATATCACGGCTTTGTTTGATAAGGCGTGACGTGATACTGCGTGACGTGGTGGTTCGTGACGTGATAATGCGTGACGTGATGGAGCGTGTAGGGTTAACTGTCAGGACACCAGCCACGCTTCTCCATGTCACGCTTTACCATGTCACGCCTCATCATGTCACGCCTCACCATTTCACGCTTCACCCAGCGAGGTAACGAGCAATGATGGACACCGCGGAAATGCTCAAGGTCTTCAACCGCCACCGGGGCGACGCCGTCGTCGTGCCTGGCCGCGGCGGGCGGCATTGGGTCAATATCAGCACGCAGCCGAACCGGGACGTCCCGCTCGGCGATCCCGCGATGGGCGGCCATGCGTCCTTCGCGATGGGACTCGCCCTGGCTCAACCGGGCCGGAGGATCGTGCTGTTCGATTCGGACGGCGACGTGCAGATGGGGATGGGCATACTCGCGACCATTGCGGAGCAGCAACCCGGGAATTTTTATCATTTCATGCTCGACAACGGGTGCTACGCCACCACGGGCGGGCAGCCGGTCCCGCACGCGAAGACCATCGCCTACGACGCCATCGCCCGCGCCTGCGGCTATCCCCGCGCCTACGCTTACGATAACCTGGAGACCTTCTCGATCCACATCGAGCGCATTCTCTCCGAGCCCGGCCCGGTGTTCGTCGCGCTGAAAGTCCGCCCCGAGGTCGAGAACAAGCCGATCGGATCGCGCAGCAAGTGGCGGACCCGCAGCCAGGTGCAGGTGATCGCGGATCTCAAGAAAGAGCTGGGCATAGCCTGACAGGAGCAAGGTTCAAGTAACAAGGTTCAAGGTACAAGCGACAGGCCAAGAACGAAGTTGAACCGGCATTGCGCGTTTTCCTTGTACCTTGCACCTTGAAACTTGTGCCTTGAGGTGGCCATTCACCGGTAAATCGCCATGCACCTGCTGGAAGTCATCCTGTTCCTGATGCTGTGCGCGGTCGCGCTGGGCTGGGTCGCGCGGCATTTTCATTTTCCCTATCCGATCGCACTGGTGATCGGCGGCGGCGCGCTCGGTTTCGTGCCCCAACTGCCGCAGCTCCCGTTCGACCCGCAGTTCATATTGGTGCTGGTGCTGCCGCCCATCCTCTACCAGGCGGCGCTGCTGACGTCGTGGCGCGATTTCAAGGCCAACATCCAGCCCATCAGCCTGCTCGCCATCGGGCTCGTCATCGCGACCACGCTGGTGGTCGGCGGCGCGCTCAAGTTCCTGGTGCCGGACCTACCGTGGGCCGCCGCCTTCGTACTCGGCGCCATCGTCTCGCCGCCCGACGCGGTGGCGGCGACCGCGATCCTGTCGCGGCTGAACATCCCGCGCCGCGTGGTCACGGTGCTCGAGGGCGAGAGCCTGGTGAACGACGCGTCGGGGCTGGTGCTCTACAAGTTCGCCGTGGCGGCGGTGCTCACCGGGACGTTCTCGCTGCTCGACGCGAGCGTCCAGTTCGCCGGCGTGTCGATCGGCGGGGTCGTCATCGGCGTCCTGATGGGCCTGCTGTTCGTCTTCATCCACCGCTATCTCGGCGACACCTTCATCGAGGTCCTGACCTCGCTCCTGGTGCCGTACATCGCTTACATCGCAGCGGAGTCCCTGCATGCCTCGGGCGTGCTCGCCGTGGTCGCGGCCGGGCTGGTGCGCGGGCGCCATGCTCCCGAGATTGTCTCGGCCGAGATGCGCATCATGGCGCGCTCGGCGTGGAACCTGCTCGTGTTCCTGCTGAACAGCCTGGTCTTCATCCTGATCGGCATCCAGCTCTCGGGCATCGCCGGAAGGCTCGCGGGCTATACGCCGTGGCAGCTGTTCCTCTATGGAACGCTGATTGCGGCGGTGGCGATCCTCGTCCGGTTCGCCTGGATCTATCTTGCGACCTACCTGCCGCGGCTGCTGAGCAAGCCGGCGCGCAACCGCAGCCCCGCGCCGCCCGAGGCGGAGGTCTTCATCATGAGCTGGTGCGGCATGCGCGGCATCGTGTCGCTTGCGGCCGCGCTGGCGCTGCCGCTTGCGATGGACGACGGCGCACCGTTTCCCCAGCGCGATCTCATCATCTTCCTCACCTTCGTGGTGATCGCGGCCACGCTGGTGCTGCAGGGGCTGACGCTGGCGCCGCTGATCCGGCTGCTGCGCGTCGGCACCGACTGGAGCGGGCAGGAGGAGGAGCAGCACGCCAAGATGGCGCTCACCAAGGCGGCAATCGCCGCGATCGACGGGCTGGCGGCGCAAGAGAAAATCCCGGAGGACCTGGCCGAGCGCATCCGCGCCGAGTTTGCCGAGAAGGTCACCCTCGCGATCCCGATGGGCGAGGTGCTTCATTCCGGGGCGGATCCGGCGAAGCGGTTGAGGCGCGCGGCGATCGAGGCGGAGCGGCGCGAACTGATCCGCATCTGGCGCGAGAACCAGATCAGCGACGACGTGCTGCACCACCTCGAGGAAGACCTGGATTACCAGGAGTCGCGACACTAAGGCAAAAGGCAAAAGGGAAAAGAGAAAAGGGAAAAGGGTCTTTCGTCGCCCTATCTCGTCACTTTCTTGCGTCGCCTGCCGCAGAAGCTTCCAGCAGGGTAATGATACCGCGCACGATGTCGTCGACCGGCATGGACGGGATGCCCGGCGCCGCCTGCTCGGGCAGGCAGGGCACGTGCAGGAACCCGCCGCGGAATGGAAGCTTGCGCGCCGCGGCGAGGCGCATGAGGCCGTAGAAGACGTGGTTGCAGACGAAGGTGCCGGCGCTCATGGACAGTTGCGCCGGCAGCTCCGCCGCGTGCAGCGCGGCGACGACGGCCCTCACCGGCAGCGTCGAGAGGTACGCCGCGGGCCCTCCTGCCACGACGGGAGCATCGGCCGGCCGGGCGCCGTCGTTGTCGGGGATGCGCGCGTCCTGGAGGTTGATCGCGACGCGCTCGACGCAAAGAGCGGCGCGGTCGCCAGCCTGTCCCACGCACAGCACGAGATCCGGGCTCGAACGCGCAATCGCGGCTTCCAGCGCCGGGATCGAGCGTGAGTAAGAGGTCGGCAGTTCCGCCGTCACGATCTCCATCACCCCGATCCGCTGCGGCAGCCGGCGCACCGCTTCGATCGAGGCATTGAGCGCCTCGCCTCCGAACGGCTCGAAGCCTGTCACCAGGACCTTCATGGAAAGGATGAGGGATGAGGGATGAGGGATGAGGGATGAGGGATGAGGGATGAGGGAT
>CAYYZZ010000238.1:0-1444 GCA_964476235.1 uncultured Streptomycetaceae bacterium
CGGCTGCCAACTTCCTCTATGTGACGGCTGCCAACTGCCAACTTATCAGTCACCCATCACTCATCACGGAATCTACTCCGCTTTGATGCCGGCTTTGCGGGCGAGTTGGCCGGTTAGCGCGATTTCGCCGGCAATCATCTTGTCCAGCTGTTCCGGCGAGATCGGGGTGACCTCCGCGCCGATTGCAACCATGCGCTGCTGCACGTCGGGAAGCGCGAGGATGCGGACGATCTCGCGGTGCAGCTGGTTGACGATGACGCGCGGCGTCTTCTCCGGCGCCAGCAGCGCGGTCCAGGCATTCCATTCGTAGCCCGGCACGCCGGACTCGGCGATCGTCGGGATGTCCGGGAAGGACGAAACGCGGTTCTTGCTCGACACCGCCAGCGCCAGCACCTTACCGTCCTTGATGAAGCCGGTCACCGACGACAGCGACGGCATGAAGAACTGCACGCGGCCCGCGATCGCGTCGGTCAGCGCCTCGGGGATGCCCTTGTAGGGCACGTGGACCACGTCGATGTTGGCCTGAACCTTGAACATCTCGCCGGCGAAGTGCGTGCCGCTGCCGGTGCCGGCGGAGGAGAAGTTGAGCTGGCCGGGCCTGGCCCTGGCGAGCGCGATCAGGTCCTTGATGGACTTCGCGCTGAACGAGGGCGCGACGATCAGCACGTACGCGCCGCTCGAGGTCAGCGTGATGCCGGAGAAATCCTTCAGCGTGTCGTACGGCAGCTTGGCGCGCACGGCGGGGGTCGCCGAGTGGTTGGCCGAGGCTGACAGCAATGTGTACCCGTCCGGTGTGGCCTTGGCCACGATGTCCGAGCCGATGACGCCACCCGCGCCGGGCCGGTTGTCCACCACGACCTGGTGCTTCCATACCTCGACGAGCTTCGGCCCGATGACGCGCGGCGTGATGTCGGCCACGCCGCCCGGCGAGAAGGGTACAACGACGCGGATCGGCCGCGACGGATAGCCCGCGGCATCGCCTGCTTTCTGGGCGAAGGCGAGAGCCGGCGCGCCGACGATGGCGGCGAGAGCGGCGGACTGGATCGCGACCATGAGGCGGCGCGGGCGAAGATTCGGTATCCGTTGGGTCATGGGTCGTTCCTGTTGAAGATAATCGCGTCTGCGAGTTCACACTTTGGACATCTCGCGTGCCCATTCAGACGCAATCCTATATTCTTTTGAATATTCCGGCGAGCGAGATCCTGGATCCCTTTCCAACTACTGGAACAGCGTGCTGCCTTATTTCCGCAAGCTGGAGAGCGACAGCGACTTCAACGGAGACCTGCACGGCCGTAGCGGGCCGGTCCCGATCCGCAGGACGCCGCCGGAACATTTCTCCGGAAAAACCGCGGCGGGGGTCGAGGCGCTGGTCGGCGGCGAGAAGCAGGCGTTCTCTGCCAGGGAAACCATCATTGCCGGGGGCGGCATTTTTTCGCCCGCGATC
>CAYYZZ010000238.1:1544-4482 GCA_964476235.1 uncultured Streptomycetaceae bacterium
CGATCATGATCGCGGAGAAAATCGCCATGTCGATTTCGGGGTGCGCCGCCCGCTAAGAGCCCGTAACATATGCCGGGCCGCGCGGGAATCAGCGTGCTACGATGAAAATCATTGGACTGTTGCAGAGGGGAGAGTGAAGCTAGTCACTTACGAGGTGGCGACGCCGGTCGGCGGGATCCAGCGGGTCGGCGCAATGTCGGCCAGCGGCAAGGTGGTCGATCTTCGGATCGCGTGCGCGACCCAACTTGCGCGCAAGGGCGATCCCGTGGACGCGCGGCAGCGTTCCGAATGGCTCATCCCGCCCGACATGGTGTCGTTCCTCGGTCGGGGCGCCGAAGCGATGAAGGCTGCGGCGGAGGCGCTCGCGTTTGCCGAGTCTTCCAGGGAGCGCACCGGCATCGACGGGCTGCGCATGATTTTCGATACCACCGAAGCGCGGCTGATGTCCCCGCTCCCGCGCCCGACGTCGATCCGGGACTTCAGCTGCATTGAGGAGCACTATCTCGCCGCGATCAAGAAGCTGGGCACCGGTACCAAGGTGCCGCAGAGCTGGTACGACTGGCCCCCGTACTACAAGGGCAACCCGCTCACGGTCATCGGGCCCGACGCCGACGTGATCTGGCCGAAATACGCGACGGAAGTGGATTACGAGCTTGAGGTCGCGATGGTCATCGGCAAGCGCGGCAAGGACATTCCGAAGGAGCGAGCGGGCGAGTACATCGCCGGCTTCACGCTCTTCAACGACATTTCCATCCGGAACATCCAGCCCGGCGAGCAGGTCACGGGGGTCGGGTTGTCCAAGTCGAAGGATTTCGACACCGGCAACGTGCTGGGACCGTGGATCGTCACGCGCGACGAATTCGACGGCCGCAACGCAAGAGCGACCGTGTCGGTCAACGGTGAAGTCCGCGGTGTCGCCAACCTCAACGCGATGTACCATTCCTGGGAGCGGCTGATCGAGCACGCCTCGCAGAGCGAGACGCTCTACCCGGGCGAGGTCTTCGCCTCGGGCTCGCTGGGCAAGGGCTCCGGCATCGAGTTCGGCCGTTACCTGCAGCCCGGCGACGTCGTCGAGCTGGAGGTCGAAGGCATCGGCAAGCTGCGCAACCGGATCACCCGGCCGGCGTGAGCCGCACACGGTGACGACAGACGGCGGACGGGACGGATCACTGATGGCAGGTAAAGCTCAGAGCTACCCGATTGAGTCCATCGAGGACTTTGCCGAGTTCGCCTACGAACAGGGGTGGACCGACGGCCTGCCCGTGTTTCCGCCGACCCGAAAGGCCGTGCAGGCCATGCTGGACTACGTCGGGCGCGATCCGGGCGAGGTGCTGGGCGCCGTTTTTCCCGGGGACGGCGAAGCCACGATCGAGAACGTCGCCGCCAATTGCGCCATGGCGGGCTGCCGGCCGGAGTACGTTCCGGTCGTGATCGCCGCGGTGGAGTGCATCGTCGATCCCACGCTGCTCATCACGACCACGCAGTCCACCGGCTCGGCGTCGCTGTGCACGATCGTCACCGGTCCCGTTGTCGGCACGCTCAAGTTCCATACGCGCGAGTGGATATTCGGGCCCAACGGCGGGCGCGCGAACGCGACCATCGGGAGAGCGATCCGGCTGATACTCTGGAACATCGGGCGCGCGCATCCGGGCAAGCTCATCAAGGGGACGATGGGGCACCCGGCGTCGTGGAGCTATTGTATCGGCGAGGAGCAGGAGCTCAACCCGTGGGGGCCGATGCATACCGACATGGACATCGCCGCCGCGGACAGCGCGGTGACCGTGATGAAGGCGGGCGAGCATTCCCAGATCGCGGTTCCGCTCAATTCCGTGGGCCTCAACGAATGCATCACGCTGCTGGCCCGCGGCATCGGCCGCCTCGGCATCACCACGAGCGGCGGCAAGCGGGGCTTTATGTTCGTGCTCAATCCGAGTCTGGCGCAGGCGTTCGCGCAGGCGGGCTACTCGAGGGAGAAGCTGCGGGCCGCGATCGCGGAGCGGGCGTTCAAGTACTCGTACGACTGGCAGAACGACAGCAAGCAGGGCGAGGCCGTCGTTATCCCTGATCTGTATTCGAGAGCGCCCAGCGAGCGCAAAACCCTGGTGGCGCCGGTGCTGGCCGACGAAATTTTCGTGGCCGTGGGCGGCGGCGTGGCGCCCCAGATGGGCCAGTGCGTGTCCATCTCCAGCCGCAGTTCCGCCGGCAAGCCCCTATTGACCCAAAAGATACGGTTTCCCAGCAGCCTGTCGGACTTGGCGTCCTGACAGGCCGCTAACAGCAAAACCGCCCGAGGATACTGGATGAATCTTAACCCAATGACCCCTCCCGGCCCCCTGTTAAGGACGGCAATGGAGTCGAAGTTGTATTCCTACAACCCTGTTCCGCTGTTTTCTTGTGGGCGGTTTTGCATAAGGAGTTTGTCGGACCAAAGTCCGACAAACTCCTAGGAGGATCACGTGATCGAACTCATCAGCCCTGTCGGCTATCCGCAAATCGAGGAACAGGCCCGGCGCCGGTCGCTGGGCACACCCATTGGCCGGCGCGTGGGGTTCATCTGGAACCAGTACCAGACCACGCGGAATTTCTGGCCCCGCTTCGAGCGCGCCTTCGAGGCGCTCTGCAAGCCCCCGGCGGTCGAGCGGGCCTACAAGAGCAATACGTGGATGCCGCTCGACAAGACGCGGTTCGACGAACTCGCTGCTGCGGTCGACTACCTGGTCATCGGCGTCGGCGCCTGAGGGTCCTGCACCGGCGCCGCCGTGCGCGACGCGTTTGCAGGCTGGAAGCAGGGCATGCCCGCCGTGGTGCTGGTGCACGAGCCCTTCGCGGTTCTCGCCAGGGCGCAGTGCCAGAGCCTCGGCGCCAAGGATCCGACGATACTGGTGTACCAGCAGGACGCTCCCGCGCGCGAGACCGACGAGCAATCCGACGAGAAGGC
>CAYYZZ010000239.1:0-4473 GCA_964476235.1 uncultured Streptomycetaceae bacterium
CCTCATCCCTCATCCCTCATCCCTCATCCCTCATCCCTCATCCCTCATCCCTCGGGCGGTCACCGCCCGTCGTGCGATGCAACCGCCACGACCGCGGGCCGCGCCGTCCGGTTGCTCCAGGCGTGGTTGGCGCCGCGCAGGAACGCGATTTCCCCGGCCTTCAGCATGACTTCCTGCGTGTCCAGCACGAGCACGATCTCGCCTTCCAGCACGACGCAGAAATCGAGCGTGCGCGTCTTCTGCATGTAAGGGTGGGGCGCCAGGGGCGAGTAGGTGGAGACGCCGGGCGAGCCCATGGCGGCGAAAAACGCTTTAACCTTGGCGGCGCTGACTTTGCCCTTCCAGCTTTTATCGGGCGGGAAGGTGAATACGTTGAAGACGGTGCCGCGCGCCGGCGGCTCGATCGTGTGCGGCAGGTGCAGCGTCTCGTACACGATCTTCGCCGGTGTGCTGTCGGTGACCCACAGCCGCGCGCAGGCGTAGCCCGGCCGCGCCGGGTCGGTGCGCACGTCGGGCGACGGGCCGTCGCTCACCAGCGAGGACTTGCCCGGCTCGCGGTCTATGGTGACGATTCTGCGCGTCGGCTTCACGCCGGCGGGCAGCTTGGGTGTCGCGCGCATCGGCTTGTCGTTGCCCTGAGCCAGGCCCTGCGGCCCGTCCACGAAGCGCGCGCCGATCATGGAGAAGGCCATCATGGCGCCCTTGGGCATGGTCCACTGGTGCCACGCGCCGACCTGGACGACGACGTCGCCGGGCTTCATCGTGAGCTCGCCATCGTCGAGGATCAGCCCGCGTTCGCCCGACAGCACGATGCCGTAGTCCACCGTCTCGGTCTTGTGCATCGACGACGAGTAGGAGTTGTTGCCGCCCCGGTCCCACGTCCCGCGGCTGCCGGGCCGCGGCTTGGAGGAATGGACCGGCACCACGTCCTTGTCCTTCGCCGCGTCGTAGTCCGCCGGCTTCGGGCGGATTTGCACGACGCGGCAGTGCCCGCCCTCGGACGGGCCGGCGAAGACGTATTTCATATTGCCGTCGTCGTCAGTCCCGGAGAGCGGGACGGGGCATTCGTTCCACACCCACAGATCGGTGTGGCCGCGGCCTGCGCTCATCGAAGCTTCATGCGAATTCGGCGCCGGGCCGTCCGACGTCACCTTCGAGCGTCCCCGCTCGTTGTTGCCCGTCACCACGCGCCGGATTGGCGTCAATCCACTTGCCATCGCTGATGCTCCTCCTTCAGGAGGAGTGTATCAGCGATGAAGTGACGACGGACGACAGACGAGTGACGAGATAGGGGTGACCGAGTCTAAAGTTGGCAGTCATCAGTTGGCAGTAACTGCAAACTGCCCACTGCAAACTGCGAACTTGTCATCCCTCATCCCTGTTTCGATGTGGCAGCGACGAGGCGGCAGGCGAGATCTATCGAGTTCCTGATACGGTCCATGTTCCCGACGTAGTCCGGCAGCGCCGCCCCGGCGCGGCGCCGGAGAGCGTTCGGTTCGATCAATCCCGCCCGGGCCAGCGCACGGATGTCGTCCTGGTCCTGCTCGCTGAATCGGGAGACCTTCGAGACGGCGAGATCGAGCGGGGTCAACAGGCGGACCTCCAGACGGCGGGGGTCGACGCCCTCCAGGGATATCGGCAGCGCATCGTCGTAGGCATTTTCGTGCAGTAGGGCAAAGCTGTCGTTGTATTGCATGTCGAAATAGAGCAACCGGGCGTGGCCGTCTTCACCGCGATAGGCGATTTGCAGCTTCTCGGGGTGATCGATGATGACTCGCGCCATGATCTTTGCGTCGATGTCGTCGGTGAATCGTCCCCCGGTGTAAAACTGCATCGCGGCGCCGCCGGCGACGCAAACGACGACGGGCTTCGCGGGACGCTTCGGCCCCAACGCGCTTTCGATGCGCGCCATGATCTCGGCAAATGCCTTGCGGTACGCGGGATCGGGTTGAAGCGGAGGGATTTTCGATTTCATGGCCGGGGGCCGGAATCCTGCTCACGCATGCGCGCCCTGAGCAGGGGTAGGAAGCGCGCTGCCTGCAACGGTGCATGCCCCAGCCACCGGCCGAATCCTTCCGGGGTGCTCATTCCCGGCTGCAAACGTTCGGCAAGGGCCAGCATACGCGTCCGGTCGAATCCCTTCTGCGAAGCGAGCATCGCGGCCACTCCCGCAAGCATGCGTGGGTCGCCAGCGCGCAGCCAGCGCGAAGGACGGTAATCGCCGAGAGCGCACAACTCGATAACGCGCTCCTCATCGCGCCGGCCCCAGCGCGGCTTGGGACGCGGGGCCTGCGCTTTCCCTTTCCCGGCGCGCGCCTTGGCCGCGGCGGGAGGGACGAGGCAAGCCACGATCCGTCCGTGCCGTTCGATGGCAACGGGCCCGAGGGCGGCCCGTTTCAGGACCTCGCCGAGCCGGTTTTTCAGGTGCGTTGCCTTGACGGTTTCCATACCGGGTAGCATATGCCATTTTAGCTAAAACAGCAATTACATTAACCCCGTGATGGGTGATGAGTGATGGGTGACGGGAGAACGCTAACGATGAAGGCAGAAGGGTGAGCCGGGGTTTCGAAGAACGTGCCTGCGCACGTTTGAGCCGGCGAACGCCAGACGCGATGCAACACGGCTGGCCGGGGTCACTGACCAAGGATGAAGTGAAAAAGGCCCCTTCTGCCTTTTCCCTTTTCCCTTTTGCCTTTTCCCTTTTGCCTTTTGCCTTTTGCCTTAAGCATTCCCCCTCATCCCTCAGGGCGGCGTTGCAGACCGCCCGTTCCGGGCCTATGCTTTGCGCAGAATGATCAGAAGCAGTGATGGGTGATGGGTGATGAGTGACGGGAAAGCCCTGATCCAAGAATCATTCTTTTCAAACTCTTCTCGAGGCGACGACCCTGCTGCATCAGGAAGGATTGATTCCGATCCGGCTCATTCTGCTGCGCGCAATCGCGCTGGCGGCGGCGTTCGGCTTCGCGGGCGCGGCGGGGGCACAGCCATATCCGTCCAAGCCGGTCCGCATCATCGTAGCGGCCGCTCCCGGGGGCGGCACGGATTTCGTCTCCCGGCTGATGGGAAGCAAGCTCGCGGAGGCGCTGGGACAGCAGGTCTTCGTCGAAAACCGCGCCGGCGCGGGCAGCACGATCGGTTACGAATATGGCGTGAAATCGGCGCCCGACGGCTACACGCTGACCATGGTCACCGGAAGTTATTCGATCAATCCCAGCCTCTACGCGATCAAGTTCGATCCCCTCAACGACTTCACGCCCGTGATCTGGGTCGCGCGCGGTCCGTACGTCATCGTCGTCCACCCGTCGCTGCCGGTGCGGAATATCAAGGAACTGGTCGCGCTGGCCAAAGCGAGGCCCGGGCAGATAATCTACGGCAGCAGCGGGCAGGGCGCGATCGTGCACCTTACGACCGAGCTCTTCCTCTACATGGCGGGCGTGAAGATGACGCACGTGCCCTACAAGGGCGGCGGGCCGGCGATGACGGACCTCCTCGCGGGGCATATACAACTCGTTTTCGCGACCGCGCCGGTGGGATTGCCGCAAGCCAAGGCGGGCAGGCTGCGCGCGCTTGCGGTGACGACGTCGAAACGCGTGGCCGCCGAGCCCGGGATCCCGACCGTCGCCGAATCCGGCGTGCCCGGATACGAGGTAACCAACTGGCACGGCCTCATCGGCCCGAAGGGGCTGCCGCGCCCGGTCGTGGAGCGCCTCAATGGCGAGATGACGAAGATCATCCAGCAGAAAGACATGGAAGAGCGGCTCCAGTCCGACGGCCTGTCTCCGGTCGGCGGCACGCCCGAGCAATTATTCGAGCAGGTCCGGAAAGAGATCGAGCAATGGCGGCAGGTCGTCGTCCGGGCCGGGATCAAGATCAACTGACGGCCTGATTCGGTGATGAGTAAACCAGTGACGAGGTGACGAAGTGACGGAAAACCTTGTCCACTCACTAGAACGTATCTCAAAAATCCGAAAAACAGAATTAACCACAGATAAACACAGATGAATACGGATGAAATCCCACGCTAAACAAAACACCAAGTTTCAATATCTGTGTGTATCTGTGTTCATCTGTGGTTCCTTTTCGTTTTTGAGGCAGCTTCTACTCAGACGCACACCGTGGTGAATTGACAAGACGGAAGTCAGAAAGCAAAAAGGGCCGGCTTACGCCGGCCCTTTTCGTTGCAGCTTGAACCGGGAGCGGTGTCACTCCCGGCTGCGAATCACGCCCTTCCCTGACCGTGTCCGCCGCGGCGCTGGAACCCGCCGCGTCCGCGCGGTGCAAGCACATCGTCAGCGATTTTTTGCTGATCGGGTGAGAGCGCTGCGTAGAGCGGTTTCGTGGCCGCCAGGGTTTCATTCAACCGCGTCGAAGCGGCGGCAAGCATGGCCTGCCTGCGCTCCATCCGCTGGATCGCCGTGGGCCGCACGCCTTTTTGCCGCTCGGCCATCTGCGACTTGCGCGCCTGCATGCGCT
>CAYYZZ010000240.1:0-4469 GCA_964476235.1 uncultured Streptomycetaceae bacterium
CTCTTCGTGAGCGACGACAACCGCGTCGTGACCTATGCGCTCACCCAGGCGGCGCTCGCCGGCGCCTTCGCGATCACCTACATGACCGCGGTCGCGGAGCCGGTCTATACCTTCAGCGGCATGTTCGTGGACGATCTCATGTCGGACGTGCTGAAGCTGCTTACCTACATCGGGGTCATGGCGATGCTGGTCTATTCGCGGGCCTACCTGGCGGCGCGCGGCCTGTTCCGCGGCGAGTACTTCGTGCTCGTGATGTTCGCCACGCTGGGCATGATGGTCATGATCTCGGCGAGCCACCTGCTCACGCTCTATCTCGGGCTGGAACTGCTCTCGCTCGCGCTTTACTCGATGGTCGCGCTGCAGCGCGACTCCGCGACCGCGACCGAGGCGGCGATGAAGTACTTCATACTGGGCGCGCTGGCCTCGGGCATGCTGCTCTACGGCATGTCCATGCTCTACGGGGCGACCGGCACGCTCGGCATCGCGCAGCTGTCGGATACCATCGCCTCCGGCGGCGCGCGTGATGTCGTGCTGGTATTCGCGCTGGTGTTCGTCGTCGCCGGCCTGGGCTTCAAGCTCGGCGCGGTGCCGTTCCACATGTGGGTGCCGGACGTCTATCACGGCGCGCCGACGGCGGTGACGCTCTTCATCGGCTCGGCGCCCAAGCTCGCCGTTTTCGCCTTCATCATGCGGCTGCTGGTGCAGGGCCTGGGCGCGGAACAGTTGGTGGCCGAGTGGCAGCAGATGCTGACCCTGATGGCGGTGCTCTCGCTCGCGATCGGCAACGTCACCGCGATCGCCCAGACCAATCTCAAGCGGATGCTCGCCTATTCCACGATCGGGCACATGGGGTTCCTCCTGCTCGGCATCCTGTCCGGGAACATCATCGGCTACGGCGCCGGCATGTTCTACGTCGTGGTCTACGTCCTGATGAATCTCGGCGCTTTCGGCATGATCCTGCTGCTGTCCCGCGGCGGGTTCGAGGCGGAGAACCTGGAGGACTTCAAGGGGCTCAACCAGAGGAATCCGTGGTACGCATTCATCATGCTGCTGCTGATGTTCTCGATGGCCGGGGTGCCCCCGACGGTGGGCTTTTACGCGAAGCTGTCGGTGCTGCAGGCGGTCATCAATGCCGGCTATATCTGGCTGGCCGTGGTGGCGGTGCTGTTCTCGCTGATCGGGGCGTTCTATTACCTGCGGCTGGTCAGGCTGATGTACTTCGATGCCCCGTCGGACACCGCCCCGATCGCGCCGCGCAGCGATGTTCGCCTGCTGATGAGTGCCAACGGACTGGCGGTGCTGCTGTTCGGCATCCTGCCCGAGCCGCTGATGGCGTTGTGCCTGTACTCGATACAGGCCTCGCTCTAAAAGAGCGGATTCGTGATACGGGGTACGGGATACGGGGTCCGGGATGGGGTTCATCTCATATCCCGCATCTCGTATCCGCCCGCCGCTCATCGCGTATCGTTCACCAGAAGCCGCCCATGACCGACAAGAAACCCGATTTCACCGAAACCGCCCTGTCCTCGAAGACCGTCTACCGCGGCAAGCTGCTGCACGTTCTGGAGGACGAGGTGCGGCTGCCCGATGGCGGCACCGCGCGCCGCGAGTACATCCGCCATCCGGGCGCGGCCGCGATGGTGCCGTTACTCGACCCGGATACCGTGGTGCTCGTGCGCCAGTACCGCTATCCGCTGGCCCGGCACTTCTACGAGATACCGGCGGGCAAGATCGAGCAGGGCGAGGAGCCGCTGCGGACGGCGCAGCGGGAGTTGCGGGAGGAATGCGGTTTCGAAGCGGGGGAGTGGCAGCGCCTTGGCACGATACACCCCTGCATCGGCTATTCCGACGAGCGGATCGAGATCTACCTGGCGCGGCAGATGGCCCACGTAGGACACGCGCCGGACGATGGAGAGTTTATCGAGGTGGCGACCGTCAGCATCGCCGAGGCGCTGCGCTGGATCGGGAACGGAAAGATCACCGATCCCAAGACCGTCATCGGCCTGCTCTGGGCCGACAAGTTCTGCCGCGAATGAACGGATTCGAAAAGGCGGGAGTGCGGGAGATCGGGAGATCGAACCCCGAGTTGACTTTGCCTTTCGCCCTCGCGCTCTAACGCCCTCCCGCCCTCACGGGGGGTGATCAAGCCGCGTTGGCGGCGCGGGTGTCGAGGGCCGGCTTGGCGGCGCGTTCCAGCGGGACCGGCCGCTGGAACAGGTAGCCCTGGCCGAACTGGGTGCCCATGCCGAGCAGGAGGTTCAATACCTCGGGTGTTTCCACCCATTCCGCGATGACCTGCTTGTCGAGGCCGCGCGCGACGTCGTTCAGCGCCCGCACGAAGATGCGGCTGCCCTCGTCGGTGGCGAGGTCGCGGATGAAGCTGCCGTCGATCTTGAGATAGTCGACGTCAAAGCGCTTCAGGTAGTAGAACGAGCTGAAGCCGGCGCCGAAATCGTCAAGCGCGAAGCGGCAGCCCATCTCCTTCAGCCGCTTGATGAAGGTGAGCGTGACGTCGATTTCCGACATCGCCGCCGTTTCCGTGATCTCGAACACGAGCTGGTTGGGATTGACGCCGCTTTCGCGCAGCATGGCCATGAATCGCTGTATCCAGTGCTGGTCGGAGATCGAGACCCGCGACAGGTTGACGAAGTAGCGGAGCTTCTTGCTGGCCTGCCCGCTCGAGCGCAGGTAGGCGATCAGCTTCTCCACCACCCGCATATCGACTTCCTGGATCAGGCCGAGCGATTCGGCCAGCTCGATGAAATTGCCGGGCAGGATGTAGCCGCCGTTCTCGTCCCGGATGCGCACCAGTATTTCGTAGTGCACCGGCTTGCGGTCCTTCAGCCGCACCACCGGCTGGTGGAACAGCACCAGGCGGTCCTCGTCGAGCGCGTCCCGCAGCTTCTTCGCCCAATGGATGCGGCGGTGGGTGCTGCGCAGGTTCTCGGCAGCCTGGTCGAACAGTATGTGGCGGTTGCGGCCGAGATCCTTGGCCTGGTACATGGCGATGTCCACGTTCGACAGCAGCGCCAGCACGTCGGCGCCGTGGAACGGGTAGAGCGCGATGCCGGCCGAGGCCGCCAGGTTGGAGACCACCTTGTTGTCGGCCGCCTGGAAGCGGTAGCGGCGCACGGCGTCAAGCGCCTTTTCGGCGACTTCGCTCGCGTCCTTGCGCAGCGCCGCGGGCAGATGGATCGCGAACTCGTCCCCGCCGAGGCGGAACAGCTCGCCGTCGATGGTCCGGGCCACGTCGCGCAGCACGCTGCCCACGCCCACGATCAGCTGGTCGCCGGTGCGGTGGCCGAAGTGGTCGTTGACGTACTTGAAATGGTCGATGTCGAGGAACAGCAGGGCGCCGACGCCTTCCGAATGCAGTGCCGCCTCGATCCGGCGCTGCAGGCTGTGCCGGTTGGGGAGGTCCGTGAGCGAGTCGTGCAGCGCGAGGTGCTCGATGCGCTGCGTCGCCAGGTGCTCCTCGGTGATGTCACGGGCGGTGCCGCGAATGCCGAGCACGGCGCCGCTGTCGTCGAGCACTACGCGCGCATTGATGCCGATCCAGCGATCCTGGCCCTTGGCGGTGACGAGGCGCGCGACGTAGTGCTTGACCTCGCCGTTGCGCTTCAGCGTCGCCAGGAAACGGCGGTTGGAGATGTGCGAAGTGCCGGTCTCGAAGTCGAAGAAGCAGCGGCCGATGAGATCCTTGGGGGCAAGACCGAAGATGGCGTTGGCTGCGGTGTTGAGGTAGGTGAACCGCCCCTGCGCGTCGGTGGTCCAGATGAGATCGTGCGAGGTTTCGACCAGGTCGCGGTAGCGGTTCTCGCTCTCCAGCAGCAGCTGGATGATGCGGCGCTTCTCGGCGAGCGACTTGCGTATCGTCGCCAGCTCCTTGTTGGTCTTGTCGGCCCCGGTGTTCAGGCCGGCGCCCGCGAGGCGCTCGATCACTTCCCTGGAGTAGCGGCGGTGCCCGCCGTGAGTGCGCCCGGCCACCAGCACGCCCTGCTCGTCCCAGCGACGCAGCTTCTGGATGGGAATACACAGCATCTCGGACACATGCTGGATGGTGTATTCCGTTTCCGGCTTGTTCACGACCGCCCCCCTGTCCGGCGTTGACCGCTTGGCCGCCGCGACCGCGGGCCGCTGGCTTTTATGCTTGATCCGGCCATGAGTTTATCAGAGCGGCTAGGAGTTTGTCGGACTTAGGCCGGACAAACTCCTTATGCAAAACCGTCCGCACGAAGACGGAGGTAAAAGGCGGTGAAAACCTCATTCCCAGCCAACGCGCGTGCCCAGCGAAGGCCAATTGGGGTCGTATGTTGGTTTTCATTTGAGATCCTCGGGCGGTTTTGCTGTTAGCAGTCTGTCGGACATCTCAGTCCGACAGACTGCTAGGCACTGGCTAAGAGCCCCTAACATCATGAAACACGCGTGCGTTGCGAGCCAAAATGGGTGATGACGCGAAGGACGGCGCA
>CAYYZZ010000241.1:0-4452 GCA_964476235.1 uncultured Streptomycetaceae bacterium
CCGGCAGCAGCGCCGGCAGCATGAATCGAGTCACGGTTCTCATCATGATGGCCTCCCTCTTGTATCCAGTTTATCGCGGCGCCCCGGCCCGCTTCTCCATTTCCTTCAGCACTTCTCCGGTAATGTCGATTCCTGGCCGGGCAAAGATCGCCTCCTGCAGGATTACGTCGTACTTGCCCGCCTCGGCAACGGCCTTGATCGCGACCCGCGCCTCTTCGATGAGCTTGGCGCCCAGCTCTTTCTGGCGCAGATCGAATTCCTCGCTCAAGCGCCGGACCGTCTGGTCGGACTGTCTCATCATTTCGGATATCTCACGCACCTTCGCCTGCGCCTCGGCGGCCGGCAGACGGGCCTTCTCGTTTTCGAATTGCTCCCGGGCGGCCTCGATACGCTTCTGGAATTCCTGCAGCTGCAGGTTGCGCGGCTCGAACTCCTTCTTGAGGGCTTCCGACGCGCGCGCGGACGAGGCGGATTCACTCTCGATCCGGGCCAGGTTGATGTACCCGATCTTGACGCTTTGCGCGGCGACGCCCGCCGCCGCCAGCATCAACATACCCGTCAATAGAGCAATAGGGGTTTTCATAATTTGAACTCGCGCCTTGCCCGCGCCCTCGTCACTCATCACTCATCACTCATCACTCGTCACCGCACATCAGTGCACATCGAGCGCGTGCCGCTTCAACGCCGAGAGCGGCGCGAACTTGAGCACCTGTTCGTGGGTCGCCTCGAGCACGACCCTCGGCGCCATGCCCGCCTCCCACGCCTCGACCCAGCGTAGCACGTGCAGGCACCAGCGGTCGCCGGGCTGGAGCCCGCGAAAGCGCATCTCCGGGCGCGGCGTGCTGAGATCGTTGCCGCGGTTGCGCGAGAACTCGAGAAAATCTGCCGTGGCCCTGACGCAGACCAGGTGCGCCACGCCCTCCTGGCCGTGCGTGGCGCAGCAGCCGTCGCGAAAATAGCCGGTGACCGGCGCGAAACTGCACGCCCGCAGCGGCCCGCCGAGAACGTTGCGCTCATTGGAAGCTTCTTCGCTCATAGCATAATCCGTGAGGGCGGGAGGGCGTCAGAGCGGGAGATGGAAACCCGCATTTCGCTCTCCCGCTCTCCCGCTCTCCCGATCTCCCGATCTCCCGTATTCAGTTAAGTACGCCTTGCGTCTGCCCCTTGAGCAGGTAATAGGTCCAGATCTTGGCGACCACTTTCGGGTTCCAGACCTGCCGCCGCGCCTCGTCCAGCTCCCCGCGCTCCATCGCCCTGGGCGTGCCGATCATGGCCGCGCGGTACTGGCGCACGGCATTGTCCTCCAGCAGGATGGACGCGACGAAGGCTTCTTCCACGCTGCCGCCGACGATCACGGCGCCGTGTCCTTGCAGTATCACCGCCAGGCCTTTGCCGAGCGCGCGCGCCACCCCGTCGCCCTGCTCCGGCCGCTGTATCAGCGTGCCGTCGGGGCACACGGGGACCGCCTCGCCAAACGGCGAGCCCATGACGCCGATGGGGAGGATCGGCTTGCCGACGACGCTGAACAGCGTCGCGGTGGGAAGATGGAGATGGAACACCGCCATGACGTCGGAGCGGGCCCGGAACACGCCGGTAAAAATCGGCGTCTCGCTCGGCGGGTTGTTCGCTCCCTCGACTTTTTTGCCGTCCGGGTCCACGACGACGAGGTCGTCGGCGGACATGATCCCTGGGTGGCGTCCCGGCGTGCCGCGCATCTCGCGCGGGTTCAGCAGCAGGTTGCCGGTCTCGGGGACCCGTGCGCCGGCAAGCCCCGCGTGATCCATCAGCCCCTCCATGTACAGGAGGCGGCAGGCGGTGGCGAGCTTTTCCCGAAGTTCTTTCGATCCCTGCATGATTGTCACCGTCACTCATCAGTTACAAGATACCGGATACGGGATACAGGATACGGGATACGGGATACGGGATACGGGATACGGGATACGGGATTAGACCACTACCGCATCTCGCATCTCGCATCTCGCATCTCGCATCCCGCGTCACCATCCTTAGTCCACCCTGACACCAATCGCTTTCGCGATTTTGCCGTACTTCGCGTACTCGGAGCGGATCAGTTCGGCCATTTCCTCCGGCGTCGTGATGTACGGCGTCAAGGCGCCGCCGCGGCTGAACTTTTCCCGGGTGTCGGGCGAGGCGAGCGTCTTGTTCACCTCCGTGCGCAGCCGGGTCAATATCGGCTCGGGCGTGCCGCGCGGGGCGCACAACGCGAACCAGATGCTGTTCGCGAACCCCGGATAGAACTCGCCGATCGTCGGCACGTCGGGGAGGTACGCCAGGCGATTCCTGCCCGCGGTGGCGAGCGCGCGCAGCCGGCCGGCCTTGACCTGCGGCGCCGCCGACGAGCCCGCGAAAGCCACCGACACCTCGCCGGTGATGATCGCCGTGGTGGCCGGGCCGCCGCCCTTGTACGGCACGTGGACGAGCTTGATCCCGGCGCGGGACCGCAGCATCTCCATCGTCAGGTGATGCTGGCTGCCGTTGCCGCCCGAGCCGTAAGTGAGCGGCGGATTCGCCTTGCGCGCGAACGCGATGAAATCCTGGAAGTCCTTCACCGGCAGCGAGGGGTGGACCGTCAGGACGAATTCGTTGGTCGCGATGGTCGCGATCGGGACGAGGTCCTTGAGCGGGTCGTACGACATTTTCGAGTACACGTGCGGGTTGATCGCGATCTGGCTGTCCACGCACAGCGCCAGCGTGTGGCCGTCGGGGGCGCTCTTCGCCACCAGCTCGCCGGCGATGTTGCCGTTGGAGCCGGTGCGGTTCTCCACCACGATCGGCTGCCCGAGCACGTCGGTAAGCTGCTGCCCCAGGGCGCGCGAAAGGATGTCGGGCGCGCTGCCGGGTGGGCTGTGCACCACGATCCTGACCGCCCGGCTGGGATACTGCTGCGCAAGCGCGGCACCGGCACAGATCACCATCAGCGCCGCAACAGTAATCCGCCTCACCACGTCACGCATCGTTATGTCACGCCGTTTCATGTCACGACCCATCCTGTCACGCCTGATCAATCCAGCTTAGCGCCTGACAGCTTGACGACCTTCGCGTATTTTTCCATGTCGCGGCGGACGAACGCCGCGAATTCCTCGGGACTGTTGCCGACGGCTTCCGCCCCCAGCGTCGCGAACTGCGACTGGATCTCGGGCGCGCGCAGGACCTTCACCACCGCTTCGTTGAGGCGGGCGACGATCCGCTTCGGCGTCTTCGCGGGGACGAACAGGCCGAACCAGTTCTCCGCTTCGTAGCCCGGCACGCCGGCCTCACTGATCGTCGGAATGTCCGGGAGCTGGGACGAGCGCTTGCTGCTCGCGATGCCGAGCACCCGCACCCGCCCGGCCTTGATGTGCGCGACGATGGGCGAGATCGAGTTGAACATCATGTTCATGTGCCCCGCCAGCACGTCGGTCACCGCCTGCGGCGCGCCCTTGTACGGCACGTGCGTGATATCCACGCCCGCCATCTGCTTGAACAGCTCCATCGCCAGGTGGTTGGCGACGCCGTTGCCGGCCGAGGCGTAGTTGAGCTTTCCCGGCTGCGCCTTGGCGAGCGTGATCAACTCCTTCACGGTCTTCACCGGGACCGAGGGATGGGTGATCAGCACGAAGGGGCCGATCGAGATCAGGCTGACCGGCGCGAAATCCCTGAGCGTGTCGTACGGCACTTTGCGAAGATGGGGCAGGATTGTCAGCGCTCCCGGGCTGCTGATGAACAGCGTGTAGCCGTCGGGCGCCGACTTGGCCACGATCTCGGCGCCGATCAGCCCGCCCGCCCCGCCGCGGTTGTCCACGACCAGCGGCTGGCCGAGCTGTTGCGACAGGCCCGGCGTCACCAGGCGCGCGGTCACGTCGGGGGTTGCACCGGCCGGCACCGAGACGATCACCCGGATCGGCTTGTCGGGCCAGTTCTCCGCGGCGAGTACGGACGGCACCAGCAGCACGCCCATGATCCCTGCAACCACCTTGTGCATCCTGTTCACCGACCTTCTCCAATAGGAAGGACGCAACCGCATAACGATCAAGAACGGGTCGAGTGACGCAACCACCCCGTCCGCTTCGCGTCCACCCCTCCTTGAAAAGGAGGGGAAAATTCCCCTCCTCTCACGAGGAGGGGTGCCTCCAGAGGAGGCGGGGTGGTGTGGTTGGGTGTCACGCGTATACGTAAAGCTCAATAGCAATGGATGACCGGAATAGTAACCGAACCGCGGCGACAGCGCAGGCCGCAATCGGCTATGCTTCCGGCCTCGACAGTCTTTGAAGGAGAGAGCTGGCATCATGACGACAACAACTGAACTCGCCGGCAAGGTGGCTCTCGTCACCGGCGCCTCGCGCAATATCGGGCGGGCGATCGCGCTTGCGCTCGCGGCGGGAGGCGCCGCGGTCGCGGTCAACGCGCGCTCGTCCAGAGAAGACGCGGACAAGGTCGTGAAGGAGATCCGCA
>CAYYZZ010000242.1:0-4444 GCA_964476235.1 uncultured Streptomycetaceae bacterium
GCGCGGTGGCCCTTGACCGTGAACGTCTGCTCGTCGGGCTCGTCCCACGCGTTGCGCCCGCGGCGGTAGCCCTTCCAGGGCTGGATGTCCACCGAGTCGTAAGCGAGGATGGAGAACGCGGGCACGCAGTCCTCGCGGAAGTTCTCGTACTGGTCGTCGCCCCAGATGAGCACGAAGTCGGGGTTGAAGGCATCGAGCTCGGCCCGGATCCTGCGGAACTGGTCGATCAGGTCCTGGCGGTGCTTGTCGGAGTGGGCCTGCCCCCGGTCGTTGCCCCACTGCTCGCGCATGGTGGGGTGCCAGTTGTCCACCGAACGGAACTGCTCGGCGAGCGCGGGATCCTCCAGGAGCTTCTGCATGCGCCAGCTCATGTTCCACTTGTTCGAAAGGTTCGGGTAGTGGGTGATGCCGAGACCAAGAATCTGGCCCATGACTGTTCTCCTCTCGCGACAGGCACCTAGCCGGACGCTTTACGCGACACGGTGTATTTCAAGACTCTTGCGCTATGCTAACCTCATCGGAGGGGGGGCTGGCAATGACAAATCGTTTCCAGACTTCGCGTTTACAGTGGCGCCTTGCGTGCGTCGTGGCGGTGTTCGCTTTAGCCTGCGGTGGCGCAACCGCGCAGGACGTTGCTTATCCGACTCGCGCCATGCAGATCGTGGTTCCCTATTCGACGGGCACTACCGCCGACATCGTCGCGCGCCTGCTCGGGCCGAAACTCTCCGAACGCTGGAAGGTTGGCGTCATCACCGACAACCGCCCGGGTGCGACCGGCGCGATCGGCATGGCGTTCGTCGCGAAGGCCGCACCGGACGGGCACACACTGATGTTTGTGGTGGCCTCCTTCAGCATGATCCCGGCGGTCTACCAGAAGCTGCCCTTCGACCCGGTCAAGAGCTTTGCGCCGGTGGCGCTGATCACCACCAGCGGGCTTGCGCTCGTCGTCCATCCGCAGCTGCCGGTGAAGTCGGTGCGCGACTTCATCCAGCTCGCGAAGCGCCGCCCCGGGGAACTTTACTACTCCTCGCCGGGCAACGGCTCGGCGCAGCATCTCGCGATGGAACTATTCAAGCTCGAAACCGGCACTAACATCGTGCACGTGCCACACAAGGGCCTGGCTGCCGCGCTCACCGACGTGGTGGGCGGGCACGTGCAAACGATAATCTCGACGTTCCAGACCGTCCATCCCTACGTGACCGGCGGCCGGCTGCGCATGCTGGCCGCGACAAGCGCAGAGCGCTCGCCGGCGTTCCCCGACGTGCCGACGCTGAAGGAGCAGGGTCTGGCGCAGCTCGAATTCGAGACGTGGTCCGGCGCACTCGCGCCGGCCGCCACACCCGCGTCTGTCATCGCCAAGCTTAACTCTGACATCAACACGCTGCTCCAGCAGCCCGAGATTCGCGAGCAGCTCGCCAGGCAGGGCATGAATCCCGCCGGGGGGCCGCCCGACCGTTTCGCAGGGTTGCTAAAGAGCGAGCTTGCGCGCTGGTCGCGCGTGATCGCGGCGGCGAAGATCAAGCTCGACTGATCGGGGACAGCTCAGTCCTTGACCTTGCACGCGCTTACAGCTGAGCACCGACGCAGTTCTTGAGTTGCGCTGGCTCGACCACGCGGTGCGGCTCTTCCTGCGGAATTTTTGCGGCATCGAGGTGTAGACCTCGGCTTTGATCTTCTCGAGCGGCTGGAACGGGTTGAACATATCAAATTCAGTGATGAGTGATAGGTGAGGGGCACTATTATGAATTCGGAGCGTTGCTCCGAATTCATTCGGACTTGAGGCCGGCCGCCTTGATGACCTTGGCCCACTTACCGGTTTCCGACTTGATGTAGGCTGCGAACTGCTCCGGAGAGCTCGGCGCAGCCTCGATACCCTGGTCGAGCAGCGCCTGCCTGACGTCGGCCATTTCGAGCACCGTGACAGTCGCCTTGTGCAGCCGTTCGACGATGGGGCGGGGCGTCGCCGGCGGCGTCACGTATCCATACCAGTTCGTGGCTTCGTAGCCTTTCAACGCCGACTCGGAGACGGTCGGCACTTCGGGGAGCGCCGCGGCGCGCCGCGGGCCGGTGACGGCGAGCGCGCGCGCCTTGCCGGCCTTGACCTGCGGCACGGCAGTTGAAATCACCGCGACGAAGATCTCGATGTGCCCCGCGACGAGGTCGGTCAGCGCCGGACCGCCGCCCTTGTAGGGCACGTGCGCCAGGTTGACCTTGGCCATGCTCTTGAACAGTTCGCCGGCGAGGTGCCCCGGGCTGGCGTTTCCCGAGGAGGCAAAATTGAGCTCGCCCGGCTTCGCTTTCGCCAGCGCGATCAGGTCCTTCAGCGAGCGCGCCGGCAGGTTGGGGTGCACGATGAAGATGTTCTGCAGCGCGACTGCCTGCGAGATCGGCGCGAAATCCCTCAGGGGATCGTACGGCACCTTGCTGGTGGCGGGGGAGAGCACCAGCGAGCCGATTGTCGCGAGATGGATGACATAGCCGTCGGGCGCGGCCTTGGCGGCGAGGTCGGAGCCGATGACGCCGTTCGCGCCCGGCCGGTTGTCCACGATGAACTGCTGCTTGAAGAGGCCGGTGTACTTGGGCGCCATCAGGCGGGCGACGAGATCGGTCGCGCCGCCCGGCGGAAAGCCGATGATGATCCGCACCGGCTTGGCGGGATACTCCTGCGCGGCGAGCGGCAGGGCTATGACGAGCGCCGCGCAGGCCGCGGTCAGCCGCGCGAGCCGCTTTAGCGGTGTCTGCGCATCACCCAACAGCGGCCTCAGTTACGCCATCATTAATTACCAATATCATTATTTCGGCCGCTCTGCGCGCCACCGGGGGTCACATCCCCGAACAAGTTCGGGGCCCCTGTTCCGCCCCTCGACGCGCCCCATCACGGCTCGGCCTTGAGTCCCGCGGCCTTGATCACCTTGGCCCACTTGGCGAGTTCGGACTTGATGTAGGCCCCGAACGCCTCGGGCGACTCCGGCGCCGCATCCAGGCCCTGCTTGAACAGCAGTTCCTTGATGTCGGGGGTCGTTAGAGCGGTGGTAATGTCCTTGTTGAGGCGGTTGATGATCGCGCGGGACGTCTTGGCCGGGACCAGCACGCCGTACCAGTTGTTCGCCTCGAACCCCTTGAGGCCCGTTTCCGCGACCGTGGGAAGATCGGGCACCAGCAGCGAGCGCTTCAAGGTGGTCACGGCGAGCGCCCGGATCTTGCCGGACTTGATATGCCCGACCGCGCTGGCCGCCGTCGCGAAGATCAGCTGGATGTTGCCGCCCAGCAGGTCGATCATGGCCGGGCCGCCGCCCTTGTAGGGCACGTGGACGATCTTGGTGCCGGTCTGGAGATTGAACAGCTCGAGCGCGAGATGGCCGGCCCCGCCCACTCCCGAAGACCCGCAATTGAGGGATTTCGATTTCGCCAGCGCGATCAGCTCCTTCACCGATTTGGCCGGTACCGACGGATGCAGCACCAGCACGTTGGTCGAATCCACCGCGCGCGTCACCGGCGCCAGGTCCTTGACCGGATCGAACGGGAGCTTGTCGTAGAGGCTGGGATTGATCGCGAGCGCGGCGATCGTGCCCATCAGTATCGTGTAGCCGTCCGGGGTGGATTTCGACACGATATCCGTCGCGATATTGCCGGTGGCGCCGGGCCGGTTATCCACGATGACCTGCTGCCCGAGCAGCTCGGTCAGCTTGGGCGCTATCGCGCGCGAGGTCGCGTCGGTGCCGCCGCCGGGGGCGAAGCCGACCAGCATGCGGATCGGCCGCTCCGGCCAATCTGCGGCGCGCGCACCGGTACCAGGAAGGACGGTCGCAACGAACGCGCCGCAGATCAATATAAATACTCTTCTGTGTCTCAACTTCATCGTATTCTCCTCGATATCAATAATTCACTATTTGATTATCATACATCCCGGGCCGCCGCAGGTGGCCCGTTAGGTCGCGCCAATCCACTTTCTGACTTGCTGGATGCAAGTTGGGCTGCGAGCTGGAATGCGTGCTCGAGTGCACCGGGGTCGGCGCGACCTTGACCGACGATGTCGTAGGCGGTGCCGTGCGCCGGCGTGGTGAAAATAGTCTTCAGCCCGGCGGTGACGGTGACGCCCTTGTTGAAGCCCAGCAGCTTGGTCGCGATCTGGCCCTGGTCGTGATACATCATCACCACGCCGTCGAATTCGCCGCGCGTGGCCTTGATGAAGATCACGTCGGACGAGATGGGGCCGGTGCAATTTACACCCGCGGCGCGCATCTTGTCCACCGTCGGGCGGATGATGCGGATTTCCTCGTCGCCGAACAGGCCGTTCTCGCCGTTGTGCGGGTTCAATGCCGCGACGCCGAGGCGCGGCTTTGCGCATCCGGCCGCGCGCAGCGTGTCGTCCGCGAGCCGGATCGCGCTCTCGATGCGCTCGGGCGTCACCAGGTTGACCGCCTCGCGCAGCGCGACGTGGGAG
>CAYYZZ010000243.1:0-4436 GCA_964476235.1 uncultured Streptomycetaceae bacterium
CCATCAAGCCGCAGGCGAAGATCGCGAGCGTCTTGTTGAGCCTGTCCTGCTCGCTATCCTGGGCGCTGATGACGCGCTGGCCCAGTTCCCGCAGCCAGGCTCTCAAATCACGCGCCAGGTCCTGGTCGCTGATGACGCGCTTGCCCAAGTCCTGCAGCCAGGTCCTCAAATCACGCGCCATGAATTCTCCCTGAAATAACGCAGCCGGATCCGGCTGCGTTATTTATGATCGGATCAAACGGTGCAATTCTACTTGTCTATTGGCCTTGCCACCAGCGAGGAGTTTGCCGGACTCGCGTCCGGCAAACTCCTTAATAAAACCTTCTCCAATAGCCGAGAAACACCCCCGCCACGGCCCCGGGCCGAATCGAGCGCCTCGGCAACGTTCAGGCAGGATTGATTCGCACGCGTCCAGCGGGTTCCGGAATCTGTTCGGATTCTTCCTATCAGTCTGCCGGACTGCCATGGCCGGCAGACTGCTAGAATAGCGCCTTTCGACGGAGTAAAAGCATGGCGTCAATGGCTGATCGCGACGGGCACATCTGGTACGATGGCAAGCTCGTGCCCTGGCGCAACGCGACCACCCACGTTCTGACCCACACCCTGCACTACGGCATGGGGGTATTCGAGGGCGTGCGCGCCTACAAGACGGCCGGCGGCACCGCCATCTTCCGGCTGCGCGAGCACACCGACCGCCTGTTCCGCTCGGCGCACATCAACGGGATGGCGCTTCCGTACGACAAGCCGACGCTGCTCGAAGCGCAGAAGGAAGTGGTGCGCGCCAACAAGCTCGATGCGTGCTACATCCGGCCGCTCGCCTTCTACGGCTCGGAAGCGATGGGCATATCGACGAAGGGCGTGGCGGTGCACGTGGCGATCGCGGCCTGGCCGTGGGGCGCCTACCTGGGGGCGGAAGCGCTCGAGCGCGGGATCCGAGTCAAGACCTCCTCCTACGCGCGCCATCACGTCAACGTGACGATGTGCCGCGCGAAATCGGTCGGCACCTACATGAACTCCATCCTCGCGCACCAGGAAGCGGCTCAGGACGGCTACGACGAGGCGCTGCTGCTCGACGTGGACGGCTTCGTCGCCGAGGGCTCGGGCGAGAACATCTTCATCGTCAGGAACGGGACGCTCTACGAGCCGGAGCTCACCTCCTCGCTCGAGGGCATCACGCGCGACGCGGTGATCACCATCGCGCGCGACTACAGCATACCGGTCGTCGCCAAGCGCATCACCCGCGACGAGGTCTATTGCGCGGACGAGGCGTTCTTCACCGGCACCGCGGCGGAAGTGACGCCGATCCGCGAGCTCGACAACCGCGCGATCGGCAGCGGCAAGCGCGGCCCGGTCACGGAAAAGCTGCAGAAGACGTTCTTCGACTGCGTCTCGGGCAATTCGGACAAGTATCGCGACTGGCTGACGCCGGTCGCAGGTTGAAAGCCGGCATGGCCGATCAAACCGTCAACAAGGCGCGTCACATCGAGGTCACGGCGGCGGACCTGCCGCTGCACTGCCCGATGCCGTCCATGATGCTGTGGAACGCCCACCCGCGCGTTTTCCTGCCGATCGAGAAGACCGGCGAGTCGCTGTGCCCGTATTGCGGGACGATGTACACGCTCAAAGGCGGCGCCACGGCGCGCGGACACTAGCCGCGCGCCGAATGTTGAATTTTGAATTCTGAATTTTGAGTTTGTCGAGCTGGAAAACGGTTTCTAACTCACAATTCAAAACTCAAAATTAAACATTCAACACTCGGCGCCGCATTGCGAAGTCGGCTGGGACCTCAATATCGGCGAGCATTCGATTAACGTGCACAAGATCCTGATAGTCGCGCCGTCGTGGGTCGGCGACACGGTGCTGGCGCAGCCGCTGTTCAAGCTGCTCCATGCGCGCCACGCCGGCCTCGCGCTCGACGTGCTCGCGCCGCGCTGGACCTTCCCCCTGCTCGCCCGCATGCCCGAGGTCAGGCGGGCGATCGAGAGCCCCTTCTCCCACGGCGACTTGAAGCTCGGCGAACGCCGCCGCCTGGGGCGCGAGCTGGCGCCGGAAGGCTACGACCAGGCCATCATCCTGCCCAATACCTTCAAATCCGCGCTGTCGCCGTTCTTTGCCGGTATCCGCACCCGCACCGGCTACATCGGGGAACTCCGCCACTGGCTGTTGAACGACGCGCGCCGCCTGGACCAGGAGCGCCTGCCGCAGATCGCGCAGCGCTACGCGGCGCTGGGCCTGCCCCGCGGCGAGGAACTGAAGCCGCCGCTGCCCGCCCTCGCCCTGCGGGTGGACGAGACGGCACGGCGCGCCGTGCTCGACCGGTTGGGCCTCGACCGGGGCCGGCCGGCGGCCGTGCTCTGCCCGGGCGCAGAATTCGGGCCGGCCAAGCGCTGGCCGGCGCGCTATTTCGCGGAGCTCGCGCAGGGGATCGCGGCGCGCGGCTGCGCGGTCTGGCTGATCGGCTCGCAGGGCGACCGGCAGGTGGGCGCCGAGATCGAGCGGGCCGCCGGCGGCGTCTGCCGCAACCTGTGCGGCGACACGACGCTGACCGAGGCGATCGACCTGCTGGCATCGAGTTCGCTGGTGGTCAGCAACGATTCCGGGCTGATGCACGTCGCCGCCGCCCTCGGCCGTCCGCTCATCGCGCTGTACGGCTCCAGCAGCCCGGCGTTCACCCCGCCGCTTTCGTCGAGCGCGCAAATACTCAAGCTCGACCTGCCCTGCAGCCCCTGCTTCCAGCGCGAGTGCCCCCTCGGGCACTTCAACTGCATGATGCAGCTGACGCCGGACCGGGTCTTGGCGGCCGTTGATTTTGATAGAATTTAGGAGTTTGTCGGACTTAGGGCCGACAAACTCCTTATGCAAAACCGCCCGCACAATAACGCGGGTCAACGACAGTGAAAACCTCATTTTCAGCCTGCGCGCGTGCCCATCGAAGGCCAATCGGGGTCGTTACCCTGGGTTTCATTTTAAATTCGCGGGCGGTTTCGCTGTTAGCAGCCTGTCGAACGCTTAAGTCCGACAGGCTGCTAGGGTCGGTCCCGGAAATGAATAAGACGACCTCTTGCCGGCTTGATCGATGGAACAATGAGATGGACCGACACCTCGAGAGGGATAATTTTCGCTTCCGTTCCTGGAAACGGTTTTTCGTAAGGAATTTGTCGGATCAAAGTCCGACAAATTCCTAAGATGAAGAAAGCACTGTTCGCCAGCCCGCTGGACGCCGAATCGGCGTTCTACGAGGCGCTCACCAAGTCCGACCTCGACGCGATGATGGCGGTCTGGGCCGACGACGACGATATCTACTGCGTCCACCCCAACGGCGCGCGCCTCTCCGGCGTCGAGCGGGTGCGTGAATCCTGGCGCCAGATCTTCGCCAGCGGGCAGACCTTGCGCTTCCAGCTGCGCGAGCAGCAGCACGTCCAGGGCATGATGCTGTCGGTGCACAGCGTCTACGAGTACATCACGGTGGCGGGCGAGCCGCGCCCGCGCAGCCCCGTGATCGCGACCAACGTGTACTTGAGGACCGAGCGCGGATGGCGCATGGTCGCGCACCACGCGTCGCCGGCGCCGGCCACGGTGAGCGCCGAGCCCGAGCCGCGCCGCGCCGCGTCGCCCAAAACCCTGCATTAGATTCCGTGAGTCGTGATTCGTGAGTCGTGAGTCGTGAGTCAAAAAAATCCCAGTCAATCCTGAAAGGATAGTAATGAGCAACCCCGATTTCGGAAAACCTGACGTCATCGTGGTGGGCGCCGGCAACGCGGCCTGCTGCGCGGCGCTCTCCGCGCGCGAAGCCGGCGCGTCCGTCATCATCCTGGAAGCCGCGCCCATCGAGGACTGCGGCGGCAACAGCCGCTACACCGGCGGCCTCATGCGCGTGGTCTACAACGGCGTCGATGACCTGGCGCAGATCATTCCCGACCTCACCGAGGACGAAAAGAAGACCCACGATTACGGCTCCTACACCGCCGAGCACTACTACGACGACATGGGCCGCATCACCCAGTACCGCACCGATCCCGACCTCTGCGAGATCCTGATCTCGCGCAGCTTCGAGACGACGGTGTGGCTGCGCAAGAAAGGCGTCAAATTCCAGGCGAGCTACGGACGCCAGTCGTACAAGGTCGATGACGGCAAACGCTACAAGTTCTGGGGCGGGCTCGCGGCCGAGACCTGGGGCGGCGGCGCGGGCATGATCGAGAACGAGTACAAGGCCTGCGAGCGCGAAGGCATCAAGATCTTCTACGAGACGCCCGCCGTCGGCCTGATCACCAACGACGACGGCGTGGTGCTCGGTGTGCGCGCGAAGCACAAGGGAAAGAGCGTCGAGATCCGCGCGAAGGCGGTGGTGCTGGCCTGCGGCGGCTTCGAGTCCGATGCCGAAATGCGCGCGCGCTACCTCGGCCCGGGCTGGGACCTCGCCAAGGTGCGCGGCACCC
>CAYYZZ010000244.1:0-4435 GCA_964476235.1 uncultured Streptomycetaceae bacterium
TCGTGGTGCACATCGACAACAAGAAACTCAAGCGCTACTCGGGCAACTACTCGGACTTCGAGCGCCAGCGCGCCGCGGCGGTGGTGCTCACGGCGGGCATGATCGAGAAGCAGGCGCGCGAGCGCGCGCACCTGGAATCGTTCATCAACCGCTTCCGGGCGCAGGCCACCAAGGCACGGCAGGCGCAAAGCCGCATGAAGATGCTGGCGAAGATGGAGGAGCTGGCGCCGCTGCACGTGTCTGCCCCCTTCTCGTTCGAGTTCCGCGATCCGCTGAAGGCGCCCGACCCGCTGCTCACGCTGGAAGACGTTGACGCCGGATACCGGATTGCGAACGACCCGCGGGATCGGAACATGAGGGTCGTCGTGCGCGACATCCAATTTACGCTGCGCAGCGGACAGCGCTATGGGCTCCTTGGCATCAACGGCGCGGGAAAATCCACGCTGATCAAGACCATCGCCGGCGAACTGAAACCGCTGGCCGGCACGGCAACCGTGAACAAGGGACTGGTCATCGGCTACTTCGCGCAGCACCAGCTGGAGATGCTGCGCCACGACGAGTCGCCGCTATGGAATCTCGCGCGCATCGCCCATGGGGAGAGAGAGCAGGCGCTGCGAAATTTTCTCGGCAGCTTCAACTTTTCCGGCGACATGGCGACCGGTCCGATCGAAAACTTCTCCGGCGGCGAGAAGGCGCGGCTCGCGCTGGCGATGATCGTGTGGCAGCGCCCCAACCTGCTGCTGCTCGACGAGCCGACCAACCACCTCGACCTGGAGACGCGCGAAGCGCTGACGGTGGCGCTGGCGCAGTTCGAGGGCACGCTGGTGCTGGTGTCGCACGACCGCCACCTGCTGCGCGCCACCACCGACCAGTTCCTGATCGTCGCCGACGGCCGGCTGCAGCCGTTCGACGGCGACCTCGACGATTACCGCGACTGGCTGTTCAAGACCAAGCTTGGGGTGAAGGATGCGGCGGCTGAAGAAGGCGTGCCGCTGCCCGAAATCAAGAAGGAAACACCGGTGAAACCCGCCTTCACGGCGCCCCCGGCCGACCGGCGCGAGCAGAAGCGCAGGGAAGCGGAGGAGCGCCAGCGCCTGTCCGCGGCGCGCAAGCCGATCGAATCGCGCTTGAAGCGGCTGGACGAGCAGATGACGAAGCTGAACGCCCGGAAATCAGCGATCGACGCTCAGCTCGCCGACCCGGCGGCGTACGGGGAGGAAAAAAAGGAAGCGATGAAGACGCTGGTCCTCGACCAGGCCTACGTCGCGCGGGAACTGGCGCAACTCGAAGCAGAGTGGCTCTCGCTGCACGAGCAGCTGGATGCCGTGACGCAGTGACTCTCAGCTATGCGCGCCCGCGCGAGGCTTTCCTCTCCGGCCCTCGATAAGCTCGAACAGCGCTTGCCCGGCGAGCATCGCGGCGAGGAAGACGATCCCCTTCACCGAACCGTAGCCCGCAAGGACAAGCGCCGGCCCCGGGCAGATGCCGGCCAGGCCCCAACCCACTCCGAACACGAGGCTGCCGAGGACGAGCCGCCGGTCGATATCGCGCGCCGTCGGCAGCCGCACGGGCACGCCCAGCAGCGTCCGGGTCTTCCGCCGCATGAGCGCGAACGCGCCCGCGTCCACCGCGATCGCGCCCGCCATCACCAGTGCGAGCGACGGGTCCCAGGCGCCGGCGAGGTCGAGAAAGCCGATCACCTTTGCCGGGTTGGCCATCCCGGCAACGATCAGGCCGACCCCGAACACGAGACCGGCAAGAAAGGAAGCGGCTGTAACCATAGGGCGCCTTACAGTCCGATAAGAAGGTGGCGCGCGACGAAGACGGTCGCGAAGCCCGCGGCCATGAACGCAAGCGTCGCGGCGATCGAGCGCGGCGACAGACGCGAGATGCCGCACACGCCGTGGCCGCTCGTGCATCCGGAACCGTAGCGGGTGCCGATACCCACCAGCAGCCCGGCGGCGGCGAGCACCGCATAGCCGGCATCGACGCGGATCTCCGGCAATGCGGTGAACGCCCCGTACGCGAGCGGCGCGGCGACGAGGCCCGCGACGAAAGCCGCGCGCCACGCGACGTCCCCGCGCGCGGGCCTGAGCAGCCCGCCGAGGATGCCGCTCACGCCGGCGATGCGGCCGTTGAAGACGACAAACGCCGCGGCGGCGGCGCCGATCAGCGCGCCGCCGATCAGCGCGGAGACCGGGGTAAATGCATTCCAGGCTATCGTCAGGGAACCCTCCTCACCTGGCCGGGCAGTAAAGATCGTACAGTACCTTATATATATTGATATATTATTTTGCAAGGAGCCTGCATGAAACCGCAAATCGAGGCCTTCTACGACACGGTGACGGCCACCGTGACCTACGTCCTCTACGACGAGCCGGGCGGCCGCGCCGCCGTCGTGGATCCGGTGCTCGACTACGACCCGAAATCCGGCCGGACGCGCACCGACTCCGCCGGCAAGGTGCTCGATTTCCTCCGCGACAGGCGACTCGCGCTCGACCGGATCCTCGAGACCCATGCGCACGCCGACCCTCTTTCCGCGGCCCGCCACATCCGGCAGCATGCCGGCGGCCGGATCGCGATCGGCGAGCGCATCCGCCAGGTACAGGGCGTGTTCAAGAAACTCTTCAACATTCGCGCCGGCGACCTCCCGCCTCCCGAGGCGAACGGCGTGAGCTACCTGAAGATCCCGCTCAACGCGATCTGAAATGCCTGATCCCGGGTCTCCCGCGCTTTTCACCCCGGCCGGGGCGTTATATTGGTCTTCGTGGCCGTAATCGCGACTTCCGCCCTTTATGGGTGGAGAATAACCGCCGTACCCCTACAAAGTCGGAGAACCAGATGACTGCGAGACCCTCGAACAGGACTATCGTCATCGCGGCCGTCGCGCTCGTCGTGGCGGTTGCGCTCATCTACTGGGGCTACAGTGCGCACCAGAAGAAGCGCGAGGCGAACAAGGCAGTGGTGGCAATGATCACGGACACGGGCGTGCGGCTGCGCGATGCATTGGGCATCGAAACGGCGCCGCCTACGACCGACCGCGCGATATTCCTCAAGAAGCTCGACGAGCACGCAGCGACGGCGGATCACAACCTGCAGACGAGCAAGCACGTCGGTGCCGCATTGGACCAGGCGTTGGCGGATGCGGCGGACGACTACCTCCTGACCGCCCGGGAAATCCTCAAGCGGCACGCCGAGAGCTACCGCTACCGCCTGCTGCTGGCGGAAAGCACGCAAGCTCTGCGCGGCCACATGCGCGCGGATAACCGCACCGGCGCCTGGGTCCAGGAGGCCGTCAAAGCCAAGGAACGGGTCAACAAGGACTACCGCGGCTACAGCTTCGCGGCCAGCACGCTCGACAAGCTGCTTGAATCCTTCGCGGCCTCGCAGATGAAAATTGTGCGGTACGTCGAGCCGAGGGTGCTGATTCAGGAAACGCTGGTTGCCGAGGCGCGCAAGCGGGTGCAGGAGGACTCGAGGCAGTTCGCGGCTGAAATCGAGAAGATCACGCAGTTCGAAGCCTTCCGCTGATCAACCTCCCAGCGGTTTGCTCTCGGCGACCGCCGCGTAGTACTCCCACGCCCGCCCCGCCGCCCGCGCCGCGGGCCCGGTCTGCTCGTTCGCCAGCTCGGCCTCCTCGCGGGTGAACGCGCGCATCCGTCTGCCGTCGCCGCCGGCCGCGGCCAGCATGCCGAGATTCAGCTGCGCGCTCTCTTCCAGAAAGCACGCCGCGACCGTCGCGGCGCGCACGTCCTTGAACGCGGTGCTGATGCCATGGCCGCGCATCATGACCGCGACGCCGCCGCCGAGGCTCTTCGCCACCTGGTCGCCCAGTTCGCGCGAGCGGATGAGACCGATGCGCCCGTACTCCGGCACGTCCACGAAAGCGGCGCCCTGGTTGTGCACGACTCGGTGCGGCTCCCCGATCTGCGTGAGCGAGATGCAGGCCGGCGGATGCGCGTGGACCACGGCCCCGACGTCCGGTCTCGCGGCGTAGATGCGCGCGTGGATCCAGAACTCGCTGTTGGGCGTGCCGTCGCCGGACAGCACTTTCCCGTCGGTGTCGATCACCAGCAGGTGGTTCTCGTCGGCCAGGCCCGGGCTGCGGCGGGTGGAAATAGTGAACGTGTCCGTTCCGGGTATCCGCGCGCTCACGTGGCCGAACGCGTTGGACAGCCCGAAACGCTCGATGATGCGGTTGGCGAGAGCCACGTCGCGGCGCAAAGCCTGCTCGTTACTCACGATCTTCCTCCTCTCTGAAATGTTCCGGCGCCATTCTCCCATACTCGGTGATGGGTGATGGGTGACTGTTAAGTTGGCAGTTGGCAGCCGTCAGTTGGCAGTCACTGTAAACTGCCCACTGCAAACTGCAAACTTTTCTTCCCTCATCCCTCATCCCTCATCCCTCATCCCTCATCCCTCATCCCTCATCCCT
>CAYYZZ010000245.1:0-4426 GCA_964476235.1 uncultured Streptomycetaceae bacterium
TGTTGGCGTTGCGCTCGTTGCGCGAATACTGGCTCATGCCGTTGGTGACGACCCGTCCCGGCTCCGAGGCGGCGGCCACCACCGTGCCGCCGGGGCACATGCAGAAGCTGTAAACCGAGCGGTCGTTGCCGCAGTGATGCACCAGCTTGTAGTCGGCGGCGCCGAGCAGCGGGTGGCCGGAGTTCCTTCCGTAGCGCGCGCGGTCGATGAGCGACTGGGGGTGCTCGATGCGGAAGCCGATGGAGAACGGCTTGGCCTCGATATGGACGCCGCGGTCGTAGAGCATCTGGAAGGTGTCGCGCGCGCTATGGCCGACGGCCAGCACGACGTGATCGGCGGCGATGCGCTCGCCGCTCGCCAGCACCACGCCGCGCACCTGGCCGCTCTCGATCTCCACGTCCTCGACCCTGCATTGAAAGCGGATTTCCCCGCCCAGCGCCTGGATGGTCTCGCGCAGGCTCTCAACCATGGTTACCAGCCGGAAGGTCCCGATGTGCGGCTTGGCCACGTACATTATCTCGGGCGGCGCGCCGGCCTTCACGAATTCCGTAAGCACCTTGCGTCCCAGATGGCGTGGGTCCTTGACCTGGCTGTAGAGCTTGCCGTCGGAGAAGGTGCCGGCGCCGCCTTCGCCGAACTGGACGTTGGATTCCGGGTCGAGCACCGATTTGCGCCACAGGCCCCAGGTGTCCCGGGTGCGCTCGCGCACGATCTTGCCGCGATCCAGGATGAGGGGGCGGAAGCCCATCTGCGCGAGCAGCAGGCCGGCGAACAGCCCGCAGGGGCCGGTGCCGATCACGACCGGTCGCGTGGCGTGCCCGGCCGGCGCCTGCGCGACGAAGCGGTAGCTCGTGTCCGGCGTGCGGGAGATGCGCCGGTCGTCCTTCAGGCGCGCGAGCAGCTCCGGCTCGTTGCTGACTTCTACGTCGAGCGTGTAAGTGAACGCGATCGCCGGCTTGCGGGCGTCCACGGCACGGCGGAAGATGGAATAGCCGGCCAGCTCGCCCGCCGCGATTCCCAGCCGCTTCAGGATAGCGGCACGAATAGCGTCTTCGGGATGGTCGAGCGGAAGCTTGACTTCGGTGATTCTCAACATTGCAGGGCCGTAGTTATCGGGCCAGACCATATTGTAATGGCGAATGGCGTCTCAGATACTGGGTTTTAGATACTGCGTCTCAGATACTACGTCTCAGATACTACGTCTCAGATGCTACGTCGCAGATAGAGCGAGCGACAGGCGCGTTGCCCTGCCCTAGACGCCTTACCTGGGACGCTTCATCTGAGACGTTTTACCTGAGACGCCTTACCTGGGACGTAGTATCTGAGACGCCTCACCTGAGACGCGTTATCTGGAACGCCTCATCTGCGACGCTTTAGTTGAGATGCGTTATGCTTCGCACGCGATGTCGCAACCATCCTCCGATAACCACTACACGCAAGGAATCGCCGATTTCGTATCTGGCCTCCAGTACGACAGCATCCCGCAGGAGGTCCGGAGCCGCATCAAGCTGCTGATACTGGACGCGCTTGGCTGCGGCATCTACGGCGCCGATCTCGAGTGGAGCCGCATCCTGCAACGGCGGTTGGGCGAACTGGACGCCACGCGGACCTGCGCGGTGTGGGGCACGGGGCAGAAACTCTCGGCACCTCACGCGGCGCTCGTCAACGGCACCCAGGTGCAGGGCTTCGAGCTCGACGACACGCATCTCCTGGGCGTGCTGCACACCGGCGCCGTGGTGCTGCCGGCGCTGGTAACGGTCGCGGAAACGCGCCCCGGCCTGAGCGGGAAAGAATTTCTGGCGGCGGCCGTCGCAGGTTACGAAGTGGGGCCGCGGGTGGGCATCTGCATGGGCAACGAGCACATCGCGCAAGGCTGGCATTCGGGCGCGACGGTCGGCGTGTTCGCCGCTGCCGCGGGTGCCGCGCGCGGGCTCAAGCTCGATGCCGGCAAGACCGTCCACGCCCTCGGCATCGCGGGCACCCAGTCCTCCGGGCTGATGGCCGCGCAATTCGGTTCCATGGTGAAGCGCATGCACGCGGGTCGCGCCGCGCAGAGCGGTCTCTACGGCGCGCAGCTTGCCGACGCCGGGTTCACCGGCATCGTCAACGTGTTCGAAAGCGAATACGGCGGTTTCTGCACCACGTTCTCGCGCTCGACCGACCGCTTCCATCTCGACGCGCTCACCGCCGGATTTGGCTCCGAGTGGCAGACCCTCGGCGTGCGCCTCAAGCTCTATGCGTGCAACGGTAGCACCCACTCCACGATCGATGCGATCCGCGAGCTGCAGGCGGAACACCCGTTCGGCGCGGACGACGTTGCGAAAATCGTCGTGCACGGCTCGCGGAGCACGGTGGAGCACGTGGGATGGCGCTACGAGCCGCAGGGCCTTACGGCAGCTCAGTTGAACCTGGGCTATTGCGTCGCGACACTGCTTATTGAGGGCGAGTGCTTCGTGGACCAGTTCACCGATGGCAAGCTCGCGGACCCGGCGCGCATGGCGCTCGCGCACAAGGTCGAGGCACGGCACGACCCGGAGATTACCGCGAAGGGGCCGAATTTCCGCCAGATGGTGCGCGTCGAAGCGCACCTCAAGGGAGGCGCCCGGCTGGAACGCACCGTCGAGATCGCCCGCCGCAAGAAGGAGATTGCCAGCGAGGCCGAGATCGTGGCGAAATTCCAGAACCTCGCCAGCCACGTCCTGCCTAAGCAGCAGGTCGAGCCGCTCCGCGACGCGGTGCTCGGGCTCGAGCGCGAAGAAGATGCATCCAGAATGGCGCGGTTGATGTCCAGGACCGCCAATCAATAACGAGGTGAAAACCATGAATGGAAGCAAGATGGAAAGGATCGTCTCACGACTCACGATTCACGATTCACGCCGTTCAGGCATGAGGGATGAGGGCGGAAGGATGCGGGATGTGAGACGCGGGATGCGAGATGCGGGTTGCGAGACACGCGTAACAAAAATCGGGTCACATCGCGGAACACGAATCGCGCATCACGGCCCACGAATCACGATTCACGCATTGCGGGCCCTGTGCCTTGTGCCTTTTGCCTTGTGCCTTGGGGTAGCTGGCACGCACGCGCAAAGCTACCCCGTGAAGCCGATACGGCTGATTGTTCCGCTTGCGCCCGGCGGCGGCAACGACACCATCGCCCGCCTGATCGGGCAGAAGATCCAGGGGCCGCTGGGGCAGAGCATCGTGATCGAGAACCGTCCCGGCGCGGGCGGCCTGCTCGGCGCCGACATCGCGTCCAAGGCGCCGCCGGACGGCTACACGCTGCTGCTGGGCAACGCGGCGCAGCTGTCGATCATTCCCAACGTGCAGCCGAAGATGCCTTATTCGCCGACGAAGGACTTCGCGCCGGTCAGCCTGATCGCGTCGGCGCCGCTGCTGGTGGTGGTGCACCCGTCCATGCCGGTGAAGACCGTGAAGCAGTTCATTGCGCTGGCGCGGTCGCGCCCGGATGAGCTCAACTTCGCGTCTAACGGGGTCGGCAGCACGACGCATTACGCGACCGAGCTGTTCAAGATGATGACTAAGACCCGCATGGTGCACGTGCCGTACAAGGGCCTCTCGCTCGCGATGGTGGACCTGGTAAGCGGGCGCGTGGACCTCATGTTCTCGAGCGCGGTGGCCATGCTGCCGCACGTGAAGAGCGGCAAGATGCGGGCGATCGCGATGACCGGGGCGAAGCGCTCGCAGGCGATCCCCGACATCCCGACGGTGGCCGAGAGCGGTGTGCCGGACTACGAGGCGGGCTCGTGGTACGGCATCCTGGCGCCGGCCGGGACGCCGCGGCCCCTCGTGGACCGGCTCAACCGGGAGATCGTCGCCGTGGTGAAGTCGAAAGAGATCCAGGACAAGCTGAACGAGGAAGCCGTGATCCCGATCGGCAGCACGCCAGACGAATTCTCGAAGTACATCGAGAAGGAGCTCGCGCGCGCGGCGAAGGTGATCAAGGAATCGGGCGCCAAGTTCAACTAGACGCGAAAGGGCGAATGATGAACTCCCGGTTTAAAATTGCTGTGGCGCGGCTGGGTAGCTACGGGCTGCTGATGTTTTTCTTCATCCCTCATCCCTCATCCCTCATCCCTATATCGTCGGCAATCGCCGACGATTACCCCTCCCGGCCGATCCGCTGGGTCATGCCGTACCCCGCCGGCGGCAGCTTTGATACCGTCAGCCGCGTGCTGGCGCAGCGGGTGAGCGAGCGGCTGAAGCAACAGGTGGTGGTGGACAATCGAACCGGTGCGGGCGGCACGGTTGGCGCCGAAATCGGCGCGAAGTCCTTTCCCGACGGCTACACCATCGTGGCAGGCGGCGAGGGCACGCTGGTGGTGAGCCCGTTGCTGCGCAAGAACCTGCCGTACGACTCGCTGAAGGACTTCAGTCCGATCACGCAGCTCGCCTCGATCAATTACAT